>JBJTVI010000579.1:0-3622 GCA_046081145.1 Rubrivivax sp. | reverse complement strand
TCGTTCTGCACCTCGTGGTCGTCCCAGGTCAGCCACCACGGGCAGGCGGCGTGCGCCTCCTGCAGGGCGGGGTCGCTGCGGTACAGGGCGTAGCGGCGCCTGCAATCGTCCAGGGAGAGCACCCAGCGGCCGTCCACGGGGCGGACCGCGCGCGAGGCGCCCGGGTACTCGTAGATGTAGTCCCCTAGGAAGACGACGGCATCGGGCTGCTCGTCGCACAGGTGGCGCCAGGCCGCGAAGTGCCCGTGCTCCCAGCGCTGGCAGCTCGCGTAGGCCAGGCGCAGGCGGGCCAGCGGCGCACCGGGCTCCGGCAGCGTGCAGGTGCGGCCTGTCGGGCTCGTGGCATCGCCGCAGGTGAAGCGATAGTGCAGCCAGCGCTGCGCGGGCAGCCCGGGCACCTCCACGTGCACGGCGTGGCCGCGCTCGGGCCGGGCGAGCGCCTGGCCGCGCGCCACGATGCGCGCGAAGCGCTCGTCCTCGGCCACTTCCCAGCCCACGGCCACGGTGTCGCCCTCGAGCGCGGGCAGGGCACCCCAGGGTCCGCGCGGGCCCATGAGGCGTGTCCACAGCACCACCGAATCGTGTGTGGGCGAGCCGCTGGCCACGCCCAGCGCGAAGGGGTCGTGGGTGAGGCGCGCCGCCGCCCGGGCTCCACGGGGCAGAAGCGGCGCGGCCGCGAACCAGCCGAGCGTGGCCAGCGCCTGGCGCCGGGAGGGTGAGGGCATGTGCGCGGGAATCCTGCAGGCGAGGGTCGGCCCGAGTCTGCCGCAAGCCGGGCCTGCGCAACAGGATCGGTAGCGTCAAGCGAGCACTATGGTGCCGGGCTCGGGCATTGCCCCGGCCTATGGGTCGGATTGACGCATTTCATTGGCGGGGCCTCGGGGGCTCTGGTACCGTGCGAGGTGTTCGTGGCAAGGAAGACCCTCCCTGTTGCGCAACCTCTTTCCCACTCACCAGGAGCACACCATGGGTTTGAAAGGTTCCAAGACCGAGCAGAACCTGAAGGACGCCTTTGCGGGCGAATCGCAGGCCAACCGCCGCTACCTCTACTTCGCAAACAAGGCCGACGTGGAAGGCCAGAACGACGTCGCGGCGCTTTTCCGCTCCACCGCCGAAGGTGAGACGGGCCACGCGCACGGCCACCTCGAGTTCCTGGAGAACGGTTCGGGTGACCCCGCCACCGGCCTGCCGATCGGCTCGAGCCGCCAGAACCTGATGGCCGCCGTCGCCGGCGAGACGCACGAGTACACCGACATGTACCCGGGCATGGCCAAGACGGCTCGCGACGAAGGCTTCGACGAGATCGCCGACTGGTTCGAGACGCTGGCTAAGGCCGAGCGCTCGCACGCCAACCGCTACCAGAAGGCCCTGGACGCGCTGGTCGACTGACCACTGCGTGCCGCACGCGGCGCACCCGCCCTTGGCGGGGGCGTTGCGCCTGACTCGACAAGGGGCCTTTCGTGCCCCTTGTCACTTTCAGACACCCCGTGCGAGGGGCGCTGCTGCGCCTGCGCATGTTTCCACCGCGAGAACCGACCATGCGCGAAGGCAATCTCGAAGCCCCGACCCGCCACCCGCTGGACTGGAAGAGCGATGATTTCTGGAACGAGGAATCCGCGCTCAAGGAGATGGAGCGGGTGTTCGACATCTGCCACGGCTGCCGCCGCTGCGTCAGCCTATGCCAGAGCTTTCCCACCCTCTTCGACCTCGTGGACGAGACCGAGGACGGCGAGGTGCATGGCGTGCGCAAGGAGGCGTACTGGAAGGTCGTCGACCAGTGCTACCTGTGCGACCTGTGCTACATGACCAAGTGCCCGTACACGCCGCCGCACGCGTGGAACCTGGATTTTCCGCACCTGATGCTGCGTGCCAAGGCGATCAAGTTCAGGAAGGGCGAGGTGGGCGCGGGCGAGAAGTTCCTGGCCTCCACCGACACGCACGGCAGCTTTGCCGGCATCCCGATCGTGGTGCAGGCCGTGAACGCCGTGAACCGCACGAAGACGGCGCGCAAGCTCATGGACACCACGCTGGGGGTGCACCCCGACGCGTGGATGCCGAGCCTGGCCACCCAGCGCTTTCGCTGGAGTGCGGAGAAGTCCCCCTCCACGGTCGTCACGAACGGCCAGCGCACGCCCGGCAAGGTGGCGATCTTCTCCACCTGCTACGTGAACTACAACGAGCCGGGCATCGGGCGCGACCTGCTCAAGGTGCTCGCGCACAACGACATCCCGTACGTCATCGTCGACAAGGAGAGCTGCTGCGGCATGCCCAAGCTCGAGCTCGGCGACCTCGAATCGGTGGCCCGGCACAAGGAGGCGAACATGCCCGTGCTCGCGCGGTATGCGCGCGAGGGCTATGCCATCGTGAGCGCGGTGCCGAGCTGCACGCTGATGTTCAAGCAGGAGCTGCCGCTGATGTTCCCCGAATGCGCCGACACGCAGGCGGTGAAGAAGGCGATGTTCGATCCCTTCGAGTACCTCGTGGCGCGCAACAAGGACGGGCTGCTCAAGACCGATTTCAAGCAGGCACTGGGCAAGGTGAGCTACCACATCCCCTGCCACGGCCGGGTGCAGAACATTGGCAAGAAGACCGAAGAGATGTTCAAGCTGATTGGCCAGTTGGTGAAGGTCAAGCTCAACACCGTGGAGCGCTGCTCGGGCCACGCCGGCACCTATGGCGTGAAGAAGGCCTACCACCCGGTGGCGATGAAGATCGGCAAGCCCGTCTTCAAGGCCATGGCCAAGGACGAGCCCGACTACATCAGCAGCGACTGCGCGCTGGCGGGCCACCACATCGCCCAGGGCATGCAGCAGGCCGGTACGCCGGCCAAGGCGCTGCAGCACCCGCTCTCCCTCATGCGCATGGCCTACGGGCTGGCCTGAGGCGCAACCCCTTTCGTTCACTTCCACCGAGACTGCCATGACCGCCATCACCCGCGACAGCCTCCTGACGCTGGAGGCCTACTCGAAGATCCGCAAGACGAGCCGCGCCGATTCGATCGCGCATCGCAAGCTGCGCAGCGTGCAGCTGGGCGAGCACATCACGCTGCAGTTCGAAGACGAGCGCACCATCCGCCGCCAGATCCAGGAGATGCTGCACATCGAGAAGATCTTCGACGAGGAAGGCATCCAGAGCGAGATCGACGCCTACGGGCCGCTGGTGCCCGACGGCACGAACTGGAAGGCCACGATGCTCATCGAGTACCCGGACCCGCACGAGCGCAAGCGCGAGCTGGCGCGGCTCATCGGCGTGGAAGACCGGATGTTCGTCGAGGTGGAGGGGCACGGGCGCTCGTACGCGATTGCCGACGAGGACCTGGACCGCGAGAACGACGAGAAGACCTCCTCGGTGCACTTCGTGCGCTTCGAGTTCGGCGCTGCGGCGCGTGAGGCGGTGCGGGCGGGGGCTTCGGTGAAGCTGGGGTGTGACCACACGAACTACCCGGCGCATGTGACGATTGCGGCGGATACGTTGGCGTGTTTGGCGGGGGATCTGAAGTGATGGCTTGAGCAGTCGGCTGTCTGCTGGCTGCAGGGGTGGGGAGTGGCGTTCGCGTGCCTGCCGCTCTCGGATCGGGCGGGCGGTGTACCCCCCTCCGCTCATGTCCCCCGCCCCGGGCTCC
>JBJTVI010000578.1:0-2436 GCA_046081145.1 Rubrivivax sp. | reverse complement strand
GCTGTGGGGCACGGCGCTGGACAATCTCGCGAGCTGGAAGATGGTCACCCCCGAGGCCAAATGGCTCGAGGTGGTGCGGTTGAACCACAACCTGGGCAAGATCCACGACGTGGAGGTGGCGAGCTTCGAGCTGCGCCACTTCGATGCCAGCGGCAAGAAGCTCGAGCGCACCGAGCGGCTGGACATCCCCGGCAGCGCCTTTCGCAAGGCGGGCCTGGGAAAGGACGTCACCGACAAGTTCCTGGCCGGGCTGCCCGGCATCCAGAAGGAAGGATGCGACGGCCTCATCACGAGCGCGCGCTGGGTGGTGCACCGCATGCCCGCGCACGTGCGCACCGTGTGCCTGGAGTTCTTCGGCCCGCCGCGCCAGGCGGTGCCGAGCATCGTCGAGATCAAGGACTATCTGCTGGGCCTGTCGCGCGGCCAGATTGATGCCGACCACGGCCATGCCTCCCCCGTGCTCCTGGCGGGTCTGGAGCACCTGGACGACCGCTACCTGAAGGCGGTGGGCTACACCACCAAGAGCAAGCGGGTGGCCGCGGCCGGGCGCGGCGGGCTGCCCAAGATGGTGCTGATCGGCGACATCGTCGGCGACGACGCCGACGCCGTGGCCCGCGCCACGAGCGAGGTGGTGCGCATCGCCAACAGCCGCGGCGGCGAAGGCTTCGTCGCCGTGAGCGCCGAGGCGCGCAAGAAGTTCTGGCTCGACCGCAAGCGCACGGCCGCGATCGCCCGCCACACCAACGCCTTCAAGATCAACGAGGACGTGGTGATCCCGCTGGAGCGGCTGGGCGAGTACACCGAGGGCATCGAGCGCATCAACGTGGAGCTCTCGCTGCGCAACAAGCTCGAACTGCTCGAGGCGCTGCAGCGGCTCTTCGAGGGCGGCTCGCTGCCCCTGGGGCGCAACGACGATGCCGGCGAGATCCCCGGCGCCGAGCTGCTGGAAGACCGCGTGCAGCAGGCCCTGGCCCGGCTGCGCGAGGTGCGCGGGTTGTGGACGCACTGGCTCGAGCAGCTCGACGTACCGCAGCCCGCCGGCACGCCCGGCGCGGGCGAGACCTGCTTTGCGATGCTGCAGGACGGCCGCTGGCGTGCGAGCTGGAAGACGCAGCTGCTCGAGCCGCTGCAGCAGCTCTTTGTCGGCGCTGCGCTGGCGCCCGTGGTGCAGGAGTGCCGGCGCATCCACGCCCGCGTGCTCAAGGGGCGGGTGTGGGTGGCGCTGCACATGCATGCCGGCGACGGCAACGTGCACACGAATATTCCCGTCAACAGCGACAACTACGCCATGCTGCAGACGGCGCACGAGGCCGTGGCACGCATCATGGCGCTGGCCCGGCGCCTGGGCGGGGTGATCAGCGGCGAGCACGGCATCGGCATCACCAAGCTCGAGTTCCTCACCGACGAGGAGCTCGCGCCCTTTGCCGCTTACAAGGCGCGCATCGATCCGCAGGGGCGCTTCAACCGCGGCAAGCTGCTGCGCGAAGGCGGTGGCGCGGGCGGCGCTGCACCCCCCGAAGCCCCCTTGCTGGCCGCCGACCTCAGCGCCGCCTACACCCCGAGCTTCGGCTTGATGGGGCACGAGTCGCTGATCATGCAGCGCAGCGAGATCGGGGCGATCTCCGACAGCATCAAGGACTGCCTGCGCTGCGGCAAGTGCAAGCCCGTGTGCGCCACGCACGTGCCGCGTGCCAACCTGCTGTACAGCCCGCGCAACAAGATCCTGGCCACCTCGCTGCTCATCGAGGCCTTCCTTTACGAGGAGCAGACGCGCCGCGGCATTAGCGTGCAGCACTGGGAAGACTTCGAGGATGTGGCCGACCACTGCACCGTGTGCCACAAGTGCGAGTCGCCCTGCCCGGTCAAGATCGACTTCGGCGACGTGACGATGAACATGCGCAACCTGCTGCGCCGGATGGGCAAGAAGAGCTTTCGCCCGGGCAACGCAGCGGCCATGGCCTTCCTCAACGCCACGAACCCGCAGACCATCAAGGCCCTGCGCACGCTGATGGTGGACGTGGGCTTCAAGGCGCAGCGCACGCTGAGCGACCTGCTCAAGCCCGCTGCCCGGCGCCAGACGGCCGCCCCGCCCGCCACCCTCGGGCCCGCCCCCGTGCGCGAGCAGGTGATCCACTTCATCAACAAGAAGATGCCTGGCGGCCTGCCCAAGAAGACGGCGCGCGCGCTGCTGGACATCGAGGACCGTGATTACGTCCCCATCATCCGCAACCCGGCCACGACGAGCGCCGATGCCGAGGCGGTCTTCTACTTCCCGGGCTGCGGCAGCGAGCGGCTCTTCAGCCAGGTGGGCCTGGCCACGCAGGCGATGCTGTGGCACGCCGGCGTGCAGACGGTGCTGCCCCCGGGCTACCTGTGCTGCGGCTACCCGCAGCGCGGCTCGGGCCAGTTCGACCGCGCCGACAAGCTCATTACCGA
>JBJTVI010000577.1:0-2207 GCA_046081145.1 Rubrivivax sp. | reverse complement strand
CACCTTGCCGCTGGTGAGGTTGGCGTTCTCGGTGCCGGCCGGCCGCGGGCGCACCAGGCCCACCACCTTCAGGCAGAACTCGTTGCGCACGCCCTCGGCGACGCGGAACATGTCGGGGCGGTCGGGGTCGCACACGATCTGCACCAGCCCCTCGCGGTCGCGCAGGTCGATGAAGATCACGCCGCCGTGGTCGCGCCGGCGGTGGGCCCAGCCCATGAGGGTGACGGTCTGGCCCATCAGCGCTTCGCTGACGAGGCCGCAATAGCTGGTTCGCATGGTGTTGTCGCTCGTTGGCAGGTTGTCGGGTCGGGCAGATCAGGCGCGCGGCCTGTCATCGCATCCAGTGGCGCCGGCACGGTGTGCCGTCAGGGCCGAACGCTCGCCGCGCGTTCAGCCGGTGCGGTTTCGCTCGGTGGCCGGCTCGGCGCCGGCGGCGGGCGCCACGACGCCCATCGAGATGATGTACTTGAGCGCCTCGTCCACGCTCATGCCGAGCTCGCGCATTTCCGAGCGCGGCATCATGAGAAAGAAGCCCGAGGTCGGGTTCGGGGTGGTGGGCACGTACACGCTCAGGTGCTCGCCGGGCAGCTGAGCCGCCACCTCGCCGCCCGGGCGGCCCGTGACGAAGGCGATCGTCCACGAGCCCGGGCGCGGGTACTGCACCAGCACGGCCTCGCGAAAGGCGTTGCCGTTGGTGGAGAAGAGCGTGTCGGAGACCTGCTTGACCGAGCTGTAGATCGACTTGACGATGGGAATGCGCTGCAGCAGCGTGTCCCAGCCCCGCAGCAGCCACTGCCCGAAGATGTTCGTGACGAGCACGCCCGTGATCACGAGCAGCGCCGCCAGCACCACCACGCTCAGCCCCGGTACGTGGCGCAGGCTCTCGAGCCAGGCCGTCTGCGTGGCCGGCAGCACTGCCTGCGCACCGTTGAGCACCGAGGAGAAGAGCCCGTCGATGGCGCCCAGCAGCCACACGAGCACGGCGATCGTCACCGCCAGCGGCAGCCAGGCCAGGATGCCAGCCACCAGATAGCGCTTGAAGTGGGCCTTGGGCACCGCGGGGGTCCGTGAGGGGGTGGGCAGTTGGAGCGTCGCGCGCGGCTCAGGCCGATGGCGGCGACGAGGGCGACGGCGAAGGAGCCGGGGCCGGGGCCGACGCCGCCGCGGCGGGAGCAGCCGCCGGCGCGCCCGCAGGCGCCGCCGAGGAATCGGGCTTCGACTCGGTCTTCGATTCGGGCTTGGCGTCGGCCGCGGCCGCGGCTTCACCCTTCGCCTCGGGCACGCCCTCGGCCTTGGCCTCGGCCTTCTTGCCCGCGCCGTTGTCGCGGAAGTCGGTCACGTACCAGCCCGAGCCCTTGAGCTGGAAGCCCGCGGCCGTGACCTGCTTGGTGAAGGCCTCGGCCCCGCAGACCGGGCAGGTGGTCAGCAGAGGGTCGGAGAGCTTCTGCAGGACGTCGCGGCTGTGGCCGCAAGCGCCACAGCGGTAGGCGTAGATCGGCATGGCAGCGGTCGTGTTCGGGCGAAACACGAAATTATAGGCCGCCAAGTGGTCCGGCGTCCCGGCGGCCGCCGTGCCCCGCACCGGCTGGTCAGTGGTGCGTGGTGGCGTGCGCGCCCGTGGCCGCCGGGCCCTGCGCGGCGTGGTTGAGCGCGTGCTCGATCGAGTGCCCGCGGTTGGCGATCAGCGTGGGCGCCAGCGTCCCCACCACCATGCCGATGATCGAGGCAAACAGGCCCACCAGGTTGGCCGGGATCATGGCGTCCGGCGCCACGTTGGCCGCCGTGAGCCACGTGCCGATGCCCAGGATGAAGGACAGCAGCGCACCTTGCGTGTTGGCCCGCTTCCAGTAGGCCCCGGCCACCAGCGGCACGAAGGCGCCGCACAGCGTCACGTTGTAGGCGTTTTGCACCATCTGGTACATCGTGCTCTTGCTGTTGAGCGCAAACAGCAGCGCGCAGGCCGTGAAGGTCACGAGGACGATGCGCAGCGTCAGCAGCATCTGCCGGTCGCTCATGCGGGGCACGAAGGGCCGCAGCACGTTCTCGGTGAAGGTGGCCGTGGGCGCGAGCAAGGCGCCGCTGGCGGTGGAGAGGATGGCCGACAGCAGCGCACCGAAGAAGAGGATCTGCGCCCACATCGGCATCTGGCCCAGCACCAGGTCGGGCAGGATGCGCTGGATCTCGCGCGCGTCCTCGCTCGCGAAGAG
>JBJTVI010000576.1:0-4924 GCA_046081145.1 Rubrivivax sp. | reverse complement strand
GCGGGGCGCGGGCGTGAGCGGGCAGGGCGTCGAGGCACGCGGCGCGGCGCTGGCCAGCTACCTGCTGTTCGAGGCGCCGTACACGCGCGAGCTCATCGCGCTGGGCGAGGCGGACGCACAGGCGCGCCGGGAGGACGTCATCGCCTTCCTCAGCCCTGCTCGGCCTGCAGCGCCGGGTTGAAGCGCGCGTCGTTGTACATCTTGAACTGGCGGTAGACCTTGAAGTGGGCGCGGCCCGCCCGCGCATCGGCAAGCAGGGCGTCCAGGCAGGCGGCCAGATCGCCGCGCTGGCGCTCGAGCTGTGTCAGGCGGCCCCGGCTGAGGGCGCGGTGTGCCTCGTCGGCATCGGCTCGTGCGCACTGTTCGCGCATGGCGCGCAGCTTGAGCGAGAGGATCGAGAGCCGGTCGATCATGCTGCCGGCCGTCTCGCTGTTGAGCCGCGAGCCCGGGGTTGCGCGGGTGACCGGGGAATCGGTGTGGGCCGACTGCGCATCCACCAGGCCGAGCGCGACGAGCAGCAGCTCGTCCACTCGCTCGGTGGCGTCGTTGCGGGCCTGGTTGAAGCGATCGATGGCGCGCTTGTTGGCCGCGATCTCGCTGTCGGCCACGCGCGTGCGCCGGGCGAGGTCCTCCTCGGCCCACAGCAGCCCGTTGAATCGGTGGTTCACGCCAATCCAGTGCACGAGCGGCTCTTCCGGCGCGGGCAGGGCCCGCGTGTCGGCGGGCCAGCCGGGTGTGGCCAGCAGGTGGTCGTGCAGGCTCGTCACCGCGGCGCCGGTGGGCAGCGAGGTGGGCGTGGGGCCGGGCAGGGGATCGGTCATGGTGCGGAAGTGGGTGGTGGGTGGTCCGGCGGCTGCGCCGCCTCGGGTGGGAGCAGGCTGCGCACACGCGCCAGTACCGCCTCCGGGCTGGGCCAGCCTGGCCAGCGGCGCTCCAGGTGCACCTGCGGCCCCCAGGCGCCCCAGTGCTCGGGGAGGGTCGGGCCGAGGACGGAAAGCAGCGGCGTGCCCACCGCTGCGGCCAGGTGCCCGGGGCCGGTGTCGTTGGAGATCACGAGCGCGGCGGCCTCGATCAGCGCCGCGTACTCGCCGAAATCCACGGCCTCGAGCGTGAGGCAGCCCGGGTAGTCGCGCCGCGCCACTGCCACCTCCTCGCCGGGGCCGGGGCACAGCACCACCATGCGCCCGAACTCGGCGCGTGCGCGCTCGGCCAGCACCCGAAAGCCTGGCCAGCGCTTGTCGGAGCGGTCATAGGTGCCGCCGGCAAAGGGGCAGGCCAGCACGAAGCCCGGCCCGAGCCCGATGGACTGCATGCGCTGGCGTGCGCGCTCGCGCGCCTGCGGGGCGATGCGCCAGCCGATCGACGAGGGCAGCGGAGCGCGGTGGCCGAGCAGGGCGTCGGCCAGCTGCCAGTACTCGGCCAGCGTGTGCACCCCCTGGGGCTTGGGCAGCGCCTGCGAGAGTAGCCACGCGCGGCCTTCGTAGGCAAAGCCCAGCGGGCGCAAGCCCGCCAGCCGCATCTCCAGGGCGCTGCCGAAGGAGTAGGGGAAGGTGATGGCGTCAGGCCCCTTGCGCGCCAGCGGCATGGCGCCCAGGCGAAGCTCCCGCCGCAGCGCACGCCACTGGGCCACCCGCCCGGGCAGGTCGTCGGCGAGCCGGTGCACGGGCCAGCCGAACCCGGCCAGCAGTGCCTGGGCCCATCCCTTGCCCACGAGGTGCAGCGCGAACCCGGCCTGGGACAGGCGTTGCAAGGTGGGCACCGAGAGCACCACGTCCCCGACGAAGTTGCGCAGGCGAACGGCCAGGGCCGTGTGCGGCCCGTCGGGCACGTGGGGCGGGGCTGGCGCGGCAATCAAGCTGGCTCTCGAGTGATCAGGCGGGATTGTCGTGCACCGGGTGCAGCGGGCCCGCCCGTGCCGGGGGTGGGGGGCTGCCTTCAGCCCTGCGTGCGTGTGGGCGCAGGCGTGCCGGCGGGGCGTGCGGCCTCGCCGCGGCTACGCTCGCCGGCGGCCGGCGCCGGCTTGGCCGAGCGGTAGCTGGCCCCGACCACTCGCGCGGGCTTGGTGGCCACTGCGGTGGCGTTTTGGAACGGGTGGGGCCCGACGCGCAACCCGGCTTCGGACATGCGCCGGGCATTGCCCGGCCCCATGCCGCTCACCCGCTGGACGAGGTCTTCCCAGTCCTTGAAGTCGCCGCTCTTGCGAGCGGCGAGGATCTTGCCCGACATGGCCGGGCCGATGCCCTTGACGGTTTCGAGCTCGGCCTGCGAGGCCTTGTTGACGTCGACGATGCTCGGGGCGGCGTGAGCCGGGCTGGCGAGGCTCAAGGATGCAGCCAGCAGCAAGGGGGCGATGAAGCGGATCATGGCGATCTCCTGGTAAGTGGCCGGCGGCGCCGACCTGCCGGAGATTCTTCGCAAGGGGCCGCCCGCGCGAAACCCGCCTGCGGGCCGATCCGACGGGGGCCCTCCAAAGGGGGGCAGCCTCGCCAGGAGCGTTCAGCCGGCCGGCTTCGGCCCCGTGGCAGCTGCCGCTGCGGCCGCCCGACGGATGCGCAGGATGCGCCGCTTCATGCGCCGGATCCGGTTCAGGCGCCGCAGCTCCTGGACGATGCGCTCGGGCCAGGCCGGCTTTACCTGGGCGCAGCAGGCATCCCAGGTGTACTGCGAGGCCATTTCCTCGGGCGTGAGGTCGTACTCCAGGATGAGTCGCTCCACATCGCGGTGCGGGTCCATGTCGGGGTGATTGCGGTAGAGCTCGCCGCCCAGTGGCCGCGTGTGCCATACCGGTGTGGCGTCCAGGATGGCGATGGCCTGGTGCCGCTGCTGCCCCACCAGGCGCGGCCAGACCCAGTCCAGGCCCCAGCCGCTGCGGCTGCGGCCAAAGCTTGGCAGGCAGGCTTGCAGCGCCGGCCGATCGAAGATCGGGGCCATCACCTCGACGAAGCCGGTGTGGCGCAGCACGTGGTTGGGCCGCTGCAGCAGCATCGGATGGGCCCGGTAGGACTGCGGGGTCAGCGCCGGCTGCGCCAAGGCCAGTGCGAACCCGCGAAACAGGGCGAACATGCGGTTGATGGTGTCGGTGTCCGCGGCGAGGTCATCGTCCGGAAACCAGAAGGTGTCGTAGGCCTCGACCAGCGCGGGGTTGGCCTCGAGCAGCTCGCCGATGCAGGGCCACTTGGGCCCCTTGCGTGCCTCCCACAGGGGCGTGTCGGCGCGGTAGCGATCGGGCTCGCTGCCGTAGTAGCTGATGAAGAGATCGAAGTCCCGCGGGCTGCCCGCGATCCACTGCCCGTGCAGCGAGCGGTCGCCCGCCCGCAGCACCACGAGGTTGCGCGAGCCGGTGGCGCTCACCGTACTGCCCTCCGTGCTGCGCACTCCGGGATTCGCGCTTGGGAGCGGCCCGGCGCGCTCATGCCGCACGCGCCAGGAGGTCCTGCGCGGCCTTCAGCGCAGCGGCCACGATCTGGTCCATGTTGTAGTAGCGGTACTGCGCCAGCCGGCCCACGAAGGTCACGTCGCGCTCGGCATCGGCCAGTTCGGCGTAGCGCCTGAACAGGGCCTCGTTGGCCGGGTTGGGCACCGGGTAGTAGGGGTCGCCCTCGGCCTGGGGGTACTCGCGCACGATCGATGTCCCGGCGTGCGCCTGGCCGGTGAGGTGACGAAACTCCGTGATCCGCGTGTAGGCGTGCCGGTTCGGGTAGTTCACCGTGCCCACTTCCTGGAATCGGCCGCCCGGTGGATCGGCGATGTGCTCGTGCTCGAAGCGCAGGCTGCGGTAGGGCAGGCGCCCGAAGCGGTGCCCGAAGAAGGCGTCCAGCGGGCCGGTGTACACAAGGTGGCCGAAGCGCCATTCCGCGCGCGCCTGGCGGTCGTCGCAACCCGTGCGCACGGTGATCATGGGGTGGTCGAGCATGCGCCGGAAGAGGGCGCCGTAGCCTTGCTCGGGCATGAACTGGAAGCGGTCGGTGAAATAGCGGTCGTCGTCGTTGGTGCGGGTGGGGATGCGTGCGGCCACGCCGGCGGAGAGCTCGCTCAGGTCCAGCCCCCACTGCTTGCGCGTGTAGCCCCGGAAGAACTTCTCGCACAGGTCCGGGCCGACGCTGCCCAGCACCACGTCCTCGCTCGTGCGCACCTGTTCGCGCGGCGTACGTGCGCGCTCGAGGAAATGCTCCACGCCTGCCTCGTCGAGTTCCAGGCCGTAGAGGCGGTTGATGGTGCTGCGGTTGATCGGGATGGGCAGCAGTTGGCCGTCCACCTCGGCCAGCACGCGGTGCTCGTAGAAGCGCCAGGTGGTGAAGCGCGACAGGAATCGCATCACCGCTTCGCTGTTCGTGTGGAAGATGTGCGGCCCGTAGGGATGCACGAGCACGCCGTGCGCATCGGGCTCGTCCCAGGCGTTGCCGCCGATGTGCGGCCGGCGATCGACCACGGCCACGCGCCGCCCCGCGTCGGCGAGAATGCGTGCGCAGGTGGAGCCGGCGAACCCCGCTCCCACGATCAGGTAGTCGACCTCGGCAGCAGATTCAGGGCGCATGGCTATGATGGCGGGCGGGCAGGGTGGGCCGGGGCAGGAAGTCTTGCCCGCGGGCCAGGGCCGCGCGGCCGGGTGGGATTGTGGCAGACGCCCCCGCGTGCTGCACTTCGTAACCGGCGGATTTTCCGGTGCCACCGCGGTGGCGGTGGATCTCGTGCGCGGCTCGCTCGCGCGCGGCCGCTTCGATCCGCTGCTGGTGCTGCGGCGAAAGCGCAGCACCTCGCCCGAGCGCGTGCAGGCACTGCGCGACGAGGGTCTGGCGGTGGAAGTGGTGCCGGGCTTCGCCCACCTGGCCACGGTGGCCGCCCTGTTGGAGGTATGCAGGCGCCACCGCCCCGATGTGCTCGTGGCGCACGGTTTCAGCGAGCACCTGTGGGGCCGCTATGCCGG
>JBJTVI010000575.1:0-4133 GCA_046081145.1 Rubrivivax sp. | reverse complement strand
CCATCCCATGACGCACGCCACGGCCCTCTTTTACGTGTTTTCGGCGGTGCTGCTGTTCGCCGCCTTTCGCGTCATCACGGCGCGCAGCACGGTGCACGCCGCCCTGTACCTGGTGCTCGCCTTCTTCAGCGCCGCCTGCGTGTGGATGCTGCTGACGGCCGAGTTCCTCGCCATCACGCTCGTGCTCGTGTACGTGGGGGCGGTGATGGTGCTGTTCCTGTTCGTGGTGATGATGCTCGACATCCACTCCGACTCCTTCCGCGAAGGCTTCTGGAAGCACTTCCCGCTGGCCGGCCTGGTGGGCGCGCTGATCGCGCTGGAGATGTCACTGGTGCTCACCGGAGGCTTTCGCCTGACCGATGCCCCGGCGCTGGACCCGGAGGCCGCGCACATGGGCAACACGCGGCTGCTGGGCATCGAGCTCTACACCCGCTACCTCTACCCGCTGCAGATCGCTGCCGTGCTGCTGCTGGTGGCCATCATCGCCGCCATCGCGCTGACGCTGCGTCGGCGCAAGGACAGCCGCAGCCTCGACCCCTCCGTGCAGGTGCGGGCCCGCAAGGAGGACCGCGTGCGCCTGGGGAAGATGGCGCCGGTGGTCGATGCGCCGGTGGCCGCGGCGGGGCCCGACGCGCCGCCTGCCGCACCCGGACAGGAGGGCCCGCGATGAGCCTGGGCCCCATCACTCTCGGCCACTTCCTGTCGCTGGGCGCGATCCTCTTCGCGCTCTCGGTGATCGGCATCTTCCTGAACCGGCGCAACCTCATCGTGCTGCTGATGGCCATCGAGCTGATGCTGCTGGCGGTCAACCTGAACTTCGTGGCCTTCTCGCACTACCTGGGCGACATGGCCGGCCAGGTCTTCGTCTTTTTCATCCTCACGGTGGCGGCGGCAGAGTCCGCCATCGGCCTGGCGATTCTCGTGGTGCTGTTTCGCAACCGCGCCACCATCGCCGTCGAGGAACTCGACTCGCTCAAGGGCTAGCCCATGGCCGCCACGCTCTCCGAGAACCTGCTGCTGACGGTGCCCCTGGCGCCGCTGGCCGGCGCCCTCATCGCCGGCCTGGCCGGCCGCTGGGTGGGCCGCCGCGGGGCCCACTTCTTCACCATCCTGGGCGTGCTCGTCGCCTTCATCTGCTCGGCCGTGGTGCTCAAGCAGGTGGCGGTGGACGGCGCGCGCTTCAACGCCACGCTCTACGAGTGGATGGTGGTGGGCGGCCTGAAGATGGAGGTCGGCTTCCTGGTCGATGGCCTGACGGCGATGATGATGTGCGTCGTCACCTTCGTCTCGCTGATGGTGCACGTCTACACCATCGGCTACATGGCCGACGACCCGGGCTACCAGCGCTTCTTCGCCTACATCTCCCTGTTCACCTTCTCGATGCTCATGCTCGTCATGAGCAACAACTTCCTGCAGCTGTTCTTCGGCTGGGAGGCGGTGGGCCTGGTGAGCTACCTCCTGATCGGCTTCTGGTTCAGGAAGCCGACGGCCATCTTCGCCAACATGAAGGCCTTCCTCGTGAACCGGGTGGGGGACTTCGGCTTCATCCTGGGCATCGGGCTGGTGGTGGCCTATGCCGGCACGCTCAACTACGGCGAGGCTTTCGCCAAGGCCGGTGAGCTCGCCAAGCTGAGTTTCCCGGGCAGCGACTGGATGCTCGTGACCGTGATCTGCGTGTGCCTGTTCATCGGGGCGATGGGTAAGAGCGCGCAGTTCCCGCTGCACGTGTGGCTGCCCGATTCGATGGAAGGCCCCACGCCGATCTCTGCGCTGATCCACGCCGCGACGATGGTGACGGCGGGCATCTTCATGGTGGCACGCATGTCGCCACTCTTCGAGCTCTCGGATGCGGCCCTGAACTTCGTGCTCGTGATCGGCGCCATCACGGCGCTCTTCATGGGGTTCCTGGGCATCATCCAGAACGACATCAAGCGCGTGGTGGCGTACTCCACGCTGAGCCAGCTGGGCTACATGACGGTGGCGCTCGGCGCCTCGGCCTACTCGGTGGCGGTGTTCCACCTCATGACGCACGCCTTCTTCAAGGCGCTGCTGTTCCTGGCTGCGGGCTCGGTCATCATCGGCATGCACCACGATCAGGACATCCGCAACATGGGTGGCCTGCGCCGCCACATGCCGCTGACCTGGCTCACTGCGCTGCTGGGCTCGCTCGCGCTGATCGGCACGCCGCTCTTCGCGGGCTTCTACTCCAAGGACAGCATCATCCTGGCGGTGGAGGCCAGCCGCCTGCCGGGCGCGGGCTTTGCGACCTTCGCCGTCATCGCGGGCGTCTTCGTCACGGCGTTCTACTCGTTCCGGATGTACTTCCTGGTCTTCCACGGCGAGGAGCGCTTCCGCCACAAGCCCCATCCCCCCGAGGACGACCACGGCCACGATGACCACGGCGAGGCCCACGAGCCGCACGAGTCACCCTGGGTCGTGACGGCACCGCTCGTGCTGTTGGCCGTGCCCTCGGTGGTGATCGGCTACCTGACGATCGGGCCGATGCTCTTCGGCGACTTCCTGAAGGACGCCATCACCGTGGATGCCGCGCGCCACGGTGCGATGCAGTCGCTGGCCCAGGGCTTTCACGGCCCGGTGGCGATGGCGCTGCATGGCCTGGTCACGCCGCCTTTCTGGCTGGCCCTGGCGGGAGTGGGCACCGCGTGGTGGTTCTACCTCAATCGTCCCGACATCCCGGCGGCCATCGCGCGCGCGCTCTCGCCGCTGGTGCGCGTTCTCGAGAACAAGTACTACCTCGACTGGTTCAACGAGCACGTGCTGGCCGCGGGCGCGCGCGTGCTCGGCCGCGGTCTGTGGAAGGGCGGCGACGTGGCGCTCATCGACGGTGTGGCCGTGAATGGCTCGGCGCGACTGGTGGGCTGGGTGGCCTCGGTGTCGCGCCGCGTGCAGACCGGCCACCTGTACTGGTACGCGCTGGTGATGATCCTGGGTGTCTTCGGTCTGCTGACCTGGCGCCTGTGGCCGATGCTCGGCAGCCTCGCCGCGGGTTGACGGCTGACGACAACGACGAGAGAGAGTTCCGATGGGTTTGCTGAGCGTCGCCATCTGGCTGCCGATCGCGGTGGGCGCGCTGCTGCTGGCGGCGGGCCGCGACGAACACGCCGGCGTGATTCGCTGGGTGGCGCTGGTGGGTGCGGTGGCCGGTTTCTTCGTCACGCTTCCGCTGGCCCTGGGTTTCGACACCTCGTCGGCCGCCCTGCAGTTCCGCGAGTCGCTGCCGTGGATCGAGCGTTTCAACGTGAACTATGCGCTGGGCGTGGACGGCCTTTCGGTGTGGTTCGTGCTGCTCACGGCCTTCATCACGGTGATCGTGGTGATCGCCGGCTGGGAGGTCATCACCGAGCGCGTGAACCAGTACATGGGCGCCTTCCTCATCCTGTCCGGGCTCATGGTGGGCGTGTTCAGTGCCGTCGACGGGTTGCTCTTCTACGTCTTCTTCGAGGCCACGCTGATCCCGATGTACATCATCATCGGCGTGTGGGGCGGGCCGCGGCGGGTCTACGCGGCCTTCAAGTTCTTCCTCTACACGCTGCTGGGCTCGCTGCTGATGCTGGTGGCGCTGCTGTACCTGTACTACAAGTCGGGTGGCAGCTTCGACGTGCTGGCCTGGCACAAGCTGCCGTTGCCGCTGCCCGCGCAGACGCTGCTCTTCTTCGCCTTCTTCGCCGCCTTCTCGGTGAAGGTGCCGATGTGGCCGGTGCACACCTGGCTGCCCGATGCCCACGTGGAGGCGCCCACGGGCGGCTCGGTGGTGCTGGCGGCGATCATGCTCAAGCTCGGGGCCTACGGCTTCCTGCGCTTTTCGCTGCCCATTGCCCCGGATGCCAGCCGCGAGTGGGCCTGGCTGATCATCGCGCTGAGCCTGATCGCGGTGCTCTACATCGGCCTGGTGGCGCTGGTGCAGCAGGACATGAAGAAGCTCGTCGCGTACTCGTCCATCGCGCACATGGGCTTCGTCACGCTCGGGTTCTTCCTCTTCGACCAGCTGGCCGTGTCGGGCGCGATCATCCAGATGATCAGCCACGGCTTCGTCTCCGGGGCGATGTTCCTGTGCATCGGCGTGCTCTACGACCGCGTGCACTCGCGCGAGATCTCGGCCTATGGCGGCGTGG
>JBJTVI010000574.1:0-5532 GCA_046081145.1 Rubrivivax sp. | reverse complement strand
CCGTGGAGTTCAACGCCCGCCTGGGCGACCCCGAGGCGCAGGTGCTGCTGATGCGTCTGAAGAACGACCCCTTGGACCTGTTCCTGCACGCCACCGACGGCACCCTGGACCAGCTCGAACTGCAGTGGGACCGCCGCGTCGCGCTGGGCGTCGTGATGGCCGCTGCCGGCTACCCGCAGGCGCCGCGCACTGGCGACGTCGTCACCGGCCTGCCTGTCGCATGCGACGACGCGCACGTGTTCCACGCCGGCACCGTGCGTGCCGCCGACGGCAGCGTGCGCACCAGCGGCGGGCGCGTGCTGTGCGTCACCGCACTGGGCGACTCGGCGCGGCAGGCGCAGCAGCACGCCTACGAAGCCCTCTCACCGATCCATTTCGAATGCGCCCAGTGGCGGCGCGACATCGGCCACCGGGCCTTGAAGGCGAACCGATGAACGCACCCCTGGCTCAGCGTGCGAACGATCCCGCGGACGCACGCGCGAGGGCCCCTGTGGAGCTGACCGAACGCCCCGTGCAGCTTCGCGGCAGCCGCCTGGCTCTGGCCCTGCTGCGGGCCGTGGGCTGGGAGCTGGATTTCGATGGCCTCCCCGCGCGCCAGGGCGTGCTCATCGTCTATCCGCACACCTCCAACTGGGACTTTCCGGTGGGCATGCTCGCCAAGTGGGCGATCGGCATCCCGGCAGCGTTCTGGGGCAAGGATTCGCTCTTTCGCATCCCGCTGTTCGGGCGCTGGCTGAGATGGATCGGCGGCGTGCCGGTGGACCGCTCGGCCCCCGGCGGCATCGTGCCCGACATGGTGCAGCGCATCCGCGCTGCGCGTGAACGCGGGGATTTCTACTGGCTCGTGCTCGCGCCGGAGGGTACGCGCGCGTGGCGCCCGGCCTGGCGCAGCGGGTTCTACCGGGTCACCGTCGGGGCCGACGTGCCGCTGGCCCTGGCCCACATCGACTGGGGGCGCCGGCGCATCGGCGTGCACTCCTGCCTGCGCCTGTGCGGCGAGGTCGAGGCCGACATGGCCGAGATCGCGCGCCGTCTCGGGCCGGCCAAGGGCTTCCATCCCGGGCAGGGGGCCCGGATCCGGCTCGGCGCCACCGATGGACCGGGCGAGGGCGGTGAGGCGGACGCCCGAGCCACGCCCCCCGCCCGGTGAACACCCTGATCAGGAGGACCCCGCCATGAGCGCGACCATCGACACCACCGCCGTGCGCACCTACCTGCTGGGCTTGCAGGAAAGGATCATCGGCGCCCTGCAGGCCGAAGATGGACACACCTTCCTCACCGACGGCTGGACGCGCGAGCCCGGCGGGCGCCTGGAGGGCGACGGCCTGTCGCGCCTGGTGGAGGAGGGCGGCGTGCTCGAGCGCGGCGGCTGCAACTTCAGCCACGTGAAGGGGCGCTCCTTGCCGCCTTCGGCCACCGCGCACCGCCCCGAACTGGCCGGCTCGGCCTTCGAGGCGATGGGCGTGTCGCTCGTGATGCACCCGCGCAACCCCTATGTGCCCACAGCGCACATGAACGTGCGCATGTTCGCTGCCCTGCCCGAAGAGCGCGAGCCGGTGGTGTGGTTCGGCGGCGGCATGGACCTCACGCCCTACTACGGCTTCGAGGAGGACGCGCAGCACTTTCACCGCACCTGCCGCGAAGCGCTCGACCCCATCGATGCGAAGCTCTACCCGCGTTTCAAGGCCTGGTGCGACGAGTACTTCTTCCTCAAGCACCGCGGCGAGCCGCGTGGCGTGGGCGGCGTGTTCTACGACGATTTCGCCGAACTCGGCTTCGAGGGGAGCTTTGCGATGACACGCGCCGTGGGCGATGCCTTCATCTCCGCCTACCTGCCTCTCGTCCAGCGCCGCCGCCACACCCCCTACGGCGAGCGCGAGCGCGACTTCCAGGCCTACCGGCGCGGGCGCTACGTGGAGTTCAACCTGGTCTTCGACCGCGGCACCCTCTTCGGGCTGCAAAGCGGCGGGCGCACCGAGAGCATCCTGATGAGCATGCCGCCCATCGTGAAGTGGCGCTACGACTGGAAGCCCGAGCCTGGCACGCCCGAGGCACGGCTGTATGCCGACTTCCTTCGTCCGCGGGATTGGGCTTGATGCCGGGTGCCACCACAGGCTCTGCCCCAGGTTCGACCCTGGGCGGAAGGCCCGAATCGAGCGGGCCGAGGCGCATCGGGTTGTTCGGCGGCACCTTCGATCCGCCACACCTGGCGCACCTGGCGCTTGCGCGCGTGGCGCGCGACACGCTGGGCCTGGACGAGTTGCGCTGGCTGCCCGCGGGCCAGCCGTGGCAGAAGGCCGGCCGGCAGCTGGCCCTGGGTGCACACCGCGTGGCCATGGTGCGTGCGTTGATCGGGGCCGAGGCCGGCTTCGTGGTGGATGCGCGCGAGCTCGAACGCGCCGGCCCGAGCTACACCGTCGACAGCGTGCGCGAAGTGGCCCGCGAAGCCGAAGGGGCGGAGCTCTTCCTCGTGATCGGGCAGGACCAGTACGCCCGCTTCGACACCTGGCGCGAGTGGCCTGCCCTGCTCGAGGCGGTGACCCTGGCCGTGGCCGGGCGCGAGGGCGCCGCCCCCGAGCCGCCCGGGGCGCTGGCGCATCGGCCGCACCGCGTGCGGGCGTTGCCGCTGCCGCCGATGCCCGTGTCCTCCACCGCCGTGCGCGAGGCGCTCGCCCGAGGCAGGGACATCTCCGCCCTCGCCGGGCCCGAAGTGGCGCGCTATATTGCCGGCCACCACCTCTACGAACAGGACGCCGCCGCGCACTGAATGGACATCCGCAAGCTGCAACGCGCCATCGTCGATGGCCTGGAAGACGTCAAGGCCCAGGACATCGTGGTCTTTCATACCGAGGCGATGTCGCCGCTCTTCGAGCGCGTGATCATCGCTTCGGGCACCAGCAACCGCCAGACCAAGGCGCTCGCCTCGAGCGTGCGCGACGCCGTCAAATCCCGCGGGATGCCGGTGCTCAGCACCGAGGGTGAGGAAAACGGCGAGTGGATCATCGTCGACTGCGGCGCAGCGGTGGCCCACATCATGCAACCCTCGATCCGCGAGTACTACCGGCTCGAGGAGATCTGGGGCGGCAAGAAGGTGACCATGAAGGCTCAGGCTGCGCCGGCCAAGAAGGCCGCCGCGGCGAAGCCGGTCGCCCCGGCGAAGCAGGCCGCCCCGGCGACGAAGAAGGCCGCCCCGGCGAAGCAGGCCGCCCGAGCGAAGCAGGCCGCCCCGGCGCAGAAGGCCGCTCCCGCCAAGAAGGCCGCGCCGGCCAGGAAGGCTGCCCCGGCGCGCCGGCACGGCGCCGCGCGCTGAGCGACCATGCGCCTGCTCGTGGCCGCCGTCGGCCAGCGCCGGCCCGCCTGGGCCGATGCGGCATGGGAGGAGTTCGCCAGGCGCATGCCACCGGAGTGCCGGCTCGAGCTCAAGGCGCTCAAGGCCGAGCCACGGGCCGGACGCAGTGCGGTGCAGTGCCAGCAGGCCGAGGCCGAGCGGCTGGAGGCGGCTGTTCCCCGGGGGGCACGCCGGGTCGTGCTCGACGAGCGCGGCACGCGGCTGGGCACGGCACAACTGGCCGAGCGCCTGGCCTTCTGGCTCGGCGACGGGCGTGACGTGGCGTTGCTCATCGGCGGGCCCGACGGCCTGGCCGACACCGTCAAGGCCCGCGCCGACGAAACGCTGCGCCTGTCGGATCTGACCCTGCCCCATGCCCTGGCACGCGTGGTGCTGGCCGAGGCGCTGTACCGCGCCTGGACGCTGCACACCGGCCACCCTTACCACCGCGAGTGAGCCGATGCACGACTTCATCTGGCTCGCCTCGCAAAGCCCGCACCGCCGCGAACTGCTCGACCAGATCGGCGTGACCCACCGGCTGCTGCTGCCCGAGCCCGGCGAGGGCGGCCGGACGAAGGAGGCCGCGCAGGTGCTCCGGGTTCCGGTTTCGCGGGAGGCG
Organism: Rubrivivax sp.; assembly: GCA_046081145.1. Lineage (GTDB taxonomy): Bacteria > Pseudomonadota > Gammaproteobacteria > Burkholderiales > Burkholderiaceae_C > Rubrivivax. Next base: position 1,585 of record JBJTVI010000574.1, on the reverse strand, counting down.
CCCTGGGCCCTCGAGGCGCTGCAAGCCCGGGAGGGCCTGGATGACCAGGATGACCTGGAGGCCCTTGAAACCCATCAGCCCGGGGAGATGCCGGTCGCCTACGTGGAGCGGGTCACCGCTCTGAAGCTCCAAGCCGCCCGGCACCGGCTCGCAGCTCGCCACACCGCCCTGGGCGTGCCGCTGGCGCCCATCCTGTGCGCGGACACCACCGTGGCGCTGGGCCGGCGCATCCTGGGCAAGCCCGCCGATGCGCAGGAGGCCGAGGCCACGCTTGGCGCGTTGTCGGGCCGAACCCACCGCGTGCTCACGGCCGTGGCCGTGTGGACCGGCCGACGCACGCTGCGGGCCCTGAGCATCTCCCGCGTGCGGGTGGCCGAACTCCCGCCCGCGGTGATCCATCGCTACATCGATTCGGGCGAACCCTTCGGCAAGGCAGGTGCCTACGGCATCCAGGGCACGATGGCCGGCTGGATCAGCCGCATCGACGGCAGCCACAGCGGCATCATGGGCCTGCCCCTGTTCGAGACGACTCAGCTGCTGCGCCGCGCGCAGGTGCGGCTCGGGCCCTAGACTCCGCGCATGGCCACGCAGGACATCCTCATCAACTGGGCTCCGCAGGAAACGCGCGTGGCCGTGGTCGAAAACGGCGCCGTGCAGGAGTTGCACATCGAGCGCACCCTCGAGCGCGGGCTGGTGGGCAACATCTACCTGGGCCGTGTCTCGCGCGTGCTGCCGGGCATGCAAAGCGCCTTCATCGACATCGGCCTGGAGCGCGCCGCCTTCCTGCACGTGGCCGATCTCCACCCCCACGCCGTGGGCGGCCGGCGCGCCGAGGATGCGCCACCCCCGCCCATCGAGCGCCAGGTCTTCGAGGGCCAGTCGCTGATGGTGCAGGTGGTGAAGGACCCCATCGGCACCAAGGGCGCACGCCTGTCCACGCAGGTGAGCATCGCCGGGCGCTTCCTGGTGTACCTGCCGCAGGAGTCGCACATCGGTGTGTCACAACGAATCGAGGACGAAGCCGAACGCACGCTGTTGCGCGAGCGGCTGGCGGCGCTGCTGCCGGCCGACCATCAGGGCGGCTACATTGTGCGCACCATGGCCGAGACGGCCACCGACGCCGAACTGGCCGCCGATCTGGATTACCTGCGGCGCGTCTGGGGCGGCATTCAGGAACGCGCCCGCGCCAGCAGCGCCCCGGCGCTGCTCTACCAGGATCTCGACCTCAGCCTGCGGGTGCTGCGCGACTTCGTTTCGGCCTCCACCGAGCGGGTGCTGGTGGATTCGCGCGAGACCTTCCAGCGCCTGCGCCAGTTCGCCGGCGAGTTCAACCTGCCCTTCGCCGACACCGTGCAGCATTACCCTGGAGAGAGGCCGTTGTTCGAACTCAACGGCGTGGAGGAGGAGATCGAGCGCGCCCTGGGGCGACGCGTGGCGCTCAAGTCGGGCGGCTATCTCATCATCGACCAGACCGAGGCGCTGACCACGGTGGACGTGAACACCGGCGGCTTCGTGGGCGGGCGCAGCTTCGACGACACCATCTTCAAGACCAACCTGGAGGCCGCCCAGGCCATCGCCCGCCAGC
>JBJTVI010000573.1:0-2518 GCA_046081145.1 Rubrivivax sp. | reverse complement strand
GAGCTCGGCCACGTTCTTCGCCGGCACGCTCGGGTGCACCACCAGGTACTGCGAGGCCGTGACCATCAGCGTGATGGGCGCGAAATCCTTGACCGGGTCGTAGGCGATCTTCGGGTAGAGCGTCGGGTTGATCGCAAGCGGCCCGTTGAAGCCGATCATCAGCGTGTGGCCGTCGGCAGGCGCCTTGGCCACCTCGGCAGCCGCGATCGTGCCCCCGGCCCCGCCCTTGTTCTCGACGATGAAGGGCTGCCCGAAGACCTTCTGCAACTCGGGTGCGACGAGCCTGGCCAGCACGTCGTTCGTGCTGCCGACGATGGGCACGATGATGCGCACGGGCTTGGTGGGCGCCCACTCCTGGGCGAAGGCGGCGTGCGGGGCGCCGCCGGCCAGGAAGGTGGCGCAGACCGCCAGCAGGGCGCGGCGGATGGGAGACGGGTCACGTCGGGTGGACATCGGGAACTCCTCAAGGGATGCCAAGGGCGAGAGGGTCAGGCAGGGCGGATGGGTCAGGGTGGTTGGGTCAGGGCGGTTGGGTCAGGGCGAGCGGGAGGGCCGGCTGGCCGGACCCGACAGCACACCGACCTCAGATCGAGAACACCGGCTGGTCACGTCCATCGAAGAGGTGCTCGCGCGCCCACTCCTGCGGCTTGTCGGTCTTGGGCAGCAGCACGCCGGCGGCGCGCACGCGCTGGGCTGCAGCGTCCAGCGCGGGTGGCGGCTCCTCGCCGCGGGCGAGCGCCAGGGCGCTGTCGTGCAGCATGCGCCGCGCCATCGAGATGGCACGGTCGGTGGGCAGCAGCTTCTCGTTGGCATGGTCCTGGATCGGGCCCATGCTTTCCTGCAGCGAGGCGTCCTGCACCGCAAAGCCGAATACGCCCGAGTACGCGCGCTTTTCCTTTTGCGCCACGCGGTCGATCAGGTAGTCGTTGTCCGTGTTGGCTTTGGGGCGCCAGCTGCCCGGCTCGTACGCGCAGTGGATCCCGAGGCCCGCGGCCATGTCGGCGCGCTCCTGCTCGGTGAGCGCGCGCTCGGGCCGGAAGTTGATGCTCCAGGCCCAGCAGTTGTGGTCGTCGATCGGCACCCACACATGGCCGCCCAGCGCGTGCTCGCCAAAGGGCGGAATGAGCGTGTACCAGGGGAAGAGCCACTGCGTGATGCGCCAGTAGTGAGTATCGGCATCGGCGTTGCGCCGGCCGTAGAGCGTCAGGCCGAAGTCGGTCTTCTCGATCTCGAAGACCACGTTGCCGTCGGCCTTGATGTACTCGAGCGCCTTCGTGCCGCGGTGCATGGGGTCGTTGTCGACCTCGTAGCGGTGCACGTAGGAGACGTGCGCGGTGTCGATGCCGCCTTCCATCGCCTGCAGGTAGTTGCACTCCTGCAGCCGTTTGGAGACGAAGACGTGGCTCGCCGGCAGCGTGCACCACTCCACGTCCGGCGGCGCCGGCTCCTGGCCCTGGGGGCCCATGTAGGCCCACACGATGCCGGCGCGCTCGATGCAGGGGTAGCCGGTGATGCCCATCTGCTTGCAGGCATGCGGGGCCGAGGGCACCTCCACGCACTGACCCAGCCGGTTGAACTTCAGGCCGTGGTAGGCGCAGCGGATGCCGCCTTCCTCGTTGCGGCCGAAAAAGAGCGACACGCCCCGGTGCGAGCAGAACTCCGAGATGAGGCCCGGCAGGCCCTGGCTGTCGCGAAAGGCCAGCAGCTTCTCGCCCAGGATCTGCACCCGCACCTGCGCGCCGTCGGGCTCGGCAATCTCCGAAGACAGCAGCACCGGCACCCAGTAGCGGCGCATCAGTGCGCCCATCGGCGTGCCCGAGCCCGTACGCACCAGCACTTCAGACATGTCGCGGTTCATCGAACTTGCTCCGATTTCCAGACCCGGCCGCGCCGGGCAAGCGGCTGGTGCCGCCACCAGCCTGGCCCCTGCCCTGCCCCCCATCGTAGCCAAGCTACCATCTCCGAACCCCGAGCCCGGGGACTGAGGGCGCCCGTTTCAGGCGTCCGTGACCGGCCTGCCTGCACGCACGCCCCGGGCCCCTTGCCTGGAGCCTCCCGTGGCAGAGATCAATTCCGTCTTCGCCGTCCCGATGATCTTCCACAAGCTGGAGGACTGCTCGGCACTCAACGCCGAGCTCGAGGCGCTCTTCGTCGCCCGTGCGGCCGAGGGCAGGAAGTACAGCAACCCGAGCCCCCTGGTGGACCGCAACGAGCCGCTGTTCGAGAGCAACTTCCGGCTCTTCGACTGGCCGCACGATTGCGTGCGCCGGCTGCGCGACTTCTGCATTCCCGCCCTGTACGGCGCGATCGGCGAGCTCAACGGCTACGGGGTGGAGCAGCTCAAGCGGCTGCACATGGCCGTCGAGTCGTGGTACCACCTCACGAAGAAGGGCGGCTACTTCGGCGTGCACAACCACGCGCTGCACTCGTGGTCGGGCGTGTACTGCGTGCGCCACGACAGCGATGACCCGCAGAGCATGAGCGGGCGGCTCACCTTCATCAACCCGCACCTGCCAGC
>JBJTVI010000572.1:0-6758 GCA_046081145.1 Rubrivivax sp. | reverse complement strand
CCGTTGTCCACCACGATGCTCACGAGGCGCCGGGCCCCGTGCGAGGCGGCCGTGGCCAGCTCCTGCCCGTTCATGAGGAAATCCCCGTCGCCGGCCACGTTGACCACCGTGCGCCCCGGCTGCAGGAGCGCCGCCGCCACGGCCGCGGGCAGGCCGTAGCCCATCGCGCCCACGGTGCAGGCCAGCTGCGTGCGGCCGTGGTGCTGGCGGCCCGGGTACTGCACGTAGCGGTGCAGCCATCCGCTGAAGTTCCCCGCGCCGTTGGTGTAGACGGTATCGGCAGGTGCCAGGCGCTGCACCGTCTTCATCACCACCGCCAGATCCATCGGCTCCACGCTGGGGGCCTCGAGGTTGGCCAGGTAGTCGGCGTGCGCAGCGTCGGCCCAGGCGCGCCAGGGTACAGTCGGCGGCGCCGCCAGGGCCTCCAGGGCCTTGCCGGCGCCGGCCATGCCGGCTTGCAGCATCAGGTCTGCCGCGTAGACGCGGCCGAGCTCCTCCGCGCCGGCGTGCACGTGCACCAGGCGCTGCGTCGGCCGGGGCGCCTGCAACAGGGTGTAGCCGCCGGTGGTCATCTCGCCCAGCCGCACGCCTACCGCCACGACGAGATCGGCCTCCCGGATGCGCTGCGCCAGCCGCGGGGCGATGCCGATGCCGACATCGCCTGCGTACAGCGGGTGTCGGTTGTCGAAGGTGTCCTGGAAGCGAAAGCCGCAACCCACGGGCAGGCTCCAGTTCTCGGCAAAGCGCTGCAGCGCCTGCACCGATTCATCGCTCCAGCCGCTGCCCCCGGCAATGAGGAAAGGGCGCTGCGCCTGCATGAGCAGGGCACGCAGGTCACGCAGCGCGCCGGGGGCGGGCCACGCCAGCGCCGGCTCCACGCGCGGCAGCACTGGCGCATCGGTGGGGGTGGTGAGCATGTCCTCGGGCAGCACGAGCACCACCGGGCCGGGGCGGCCCTGCATGGCGGTGTGGAAGGCGCGCGCCACGTACTCGGGCAGGCGGTCGGCGCGCTCGATCTCGGCCACCCACTTGGCCATGCCCAGGGTGCCCGGGCCGAACATGTGGCGGTAATCGACCTCCTGGAAGGCCTCGCGGTCGCGCTGGTCGCTGGCCACCTGACCGATGAAGAGCACCATCGGGGTGGAGTCCTGGAAGGCCGTGTGCAGGCCGATGGCAGCGTTGCTGGCCCCCGGGCCGCGGGTGACGAAGCACACGCCCGGGCGCCCCGTGAGCTTGCCCTGGGCCTCGGCCATGAAGGCCGCACCGCCCTCCTGGCGACAGGCGATGAAGCGGATGCGTTCACGGTGCTCGTGCAGGCCGTCGAGCACGGCAAGGAAGCTCTCCCCGGGCACACCGAAGCAGGTGTCCACGCCCTGGGCGAGGAGCGCCTCGACGAGCACGTGGCCGGCCGGGCGCACCGGCCGGGCCGTCTGGGCGGCCGTCTGGGCAGCCGGCTCGGGGCCCGTCTGCGAATCGCTCCGGGGGGCCGGCTGCGAGGGCGGGACGGCCGGGTTCGAGGGGGGTGAGGCGGTCATGCTCATCTCGACTCAAACCGGGCCCGCCGCGGCGCGCCGCGCGCGCAGCCTGGGCCCGATCAGCAAGGCGGCCGCAATGGCGGCCAAGAGCGCCGCCGCGGCCCAGTAAAACACGCCTTGCGGCAGCGCACGGTCCATGAACAGGCCGAAGATCGGCGCGCCCAGGGCAAAGCCGGTGTCCAGGCCCGAATAGACGGTGCCATAGACGCGGCCGGTGGCGCCGGGTGGAGCGGCGCGCTTGATCATCAGGTCACGCGAGGGCCCGGCTAGGCCGCTGCCCATGCCCGCCAGCGCCACGCAGCCCAGTGCCGCGTAGGGCGCCACCCAGCCCGATCCGGCCAGCACCAGCAGCAGCGCCGACGCGGCCATGCCGAAGCTCACGTTGCGCTCGACATCCGGAAACCGCGGCACGAGGAAGCCCCCGAGCACCATGCCCGCGGAGACCACGAGCATGTCGAGGGTGACGATCCGCCCGGTCGTGGAAAGCGGCAACCCGTAGAGCTGCCCGAGGGCCGGCCCGGCGAAGCTCTGCACCGCCGCCAGCGCCGCGGTGGAAAACAGGAAGAAGCTGAAGCACAGCCAGATCTCGGGCAGGCGCAGGAAGGCAAAGGGCGAGGCCTCGGCGGGGTGCGCATCCGGCTGCAGCCGCGCCGCGGCGGGGCCCGCTGCAGCCGCGGCAGGTGAGGCGGCCGCGCCCTCCCCCGCCCCTCCGCCCGCCCCCGCGCGCGGAGCGGCGGGGCGGTCGTCGATTGCCTCGCGGTGCACGAGCAGCAGCACGAGCACGCCAGCCGCCACGAGTGCCATCCCCACGTAGGCCATCCGCCAGGAACCCGTCAGCTCGCTTACCCCCACTAGGAAGAGCGGTGCGGCCGCCCAGCCCAGGTTGCCCGTGATGCCATGCACCGAGAAGGCATGCCCGATGCGGGCCGCCGAAACGCGCCGGTTGAGGATGGTGAAGTCCGCCGGGTGAAAGGGGGCGTTGCCCAGGCCCGCGAGCAGCGCCGCCAGGGCCAGCCCCGCATAGCCCTGTGCGCCTGCGGCGGCAAGTGCGGCCAGCACGAAGCAGGCCAGAGCCGCCAGCAGCACCGGGCGGGCACCGACGCGGTCAACCAGAAAGCCCGCCAGGGCCTGTCCGATGCCCGAAACGACGAAGAACAGGGTCACGAGCCAACCCAGTTCGGCGTAGCCGAGCTGGAACTGCGCGATGAAGGCCGGGAACAGCGGCGGCAGCAGCAGGTGAAAGAAGTGCGAGGTTCCGTGCGCCACCCCCACGAGACCGATCGTGCGCGCGTCCGAGCGCAAGGTGGCGCGCGGGATCTCGGCGGTGGCTGCCAGGGGAGTCGACACGCCGTGATCGTACCCTCAGTTCGGCTAGCATCCGCGTTTTCCCGGATTCGCCCCCGATGCGCAGCATTCCCATCGAGTACACCCGCCCGGATGCCCAGGGCGCGAGCTGCACCGCGCAGGCCTGGGCGCGGGTGGCCCCAGCGCTGCCCCGGCGCGAGTGCGAGGCGCTGGCCGAGTGCGCGGCCGGGCTGCTGCGCGCGCACCAGGCGGTGCTGGTGGCGCACTACTACGTGGACGGCGACCTGCAGGACCTCGCGCTGGCCACCGGCGGCTGCGTGGCCGATTCGCTCGAGATGGCACGCTTCGGGCGCCAGCACCCGGCCCGCACCCTGGTGGTGGCGGGCGTGCGCTTCATGGGGGAGACGGCCAAGATCCTCTCGCCCGACAAGCAGGTGCGCATGCCCGAGCTGGAGGCCACCTGCTCGCTCGACCTGGGCTGCCCACCCGAGGCCTTCTCGGCCTTCTGCGATGCCCACGCGGACCGCCAGGTGGTGGTCTACGCCAACACCAGCGCCGCCGTGAAGGCGCGCGCGGACTGGATGGTGACGAGCTCGTGCGCGCTGGGCATCGTGCGCCACCTGCACGAACAGGGCCACAAGCTGCTGTGGGCGCCCGACCGCCACCTCGGCCGCTGGATCCGTGAGCAGACCAGCGCGGACATGGTTCTGTGGGACGGAGCCTGCATCGTGCACGACGAGTTCAAGGCCGACGAGCTGGCGGCGCTGCGCCGCGAGCACCCGGGCGCACGGGTGCTGGTGCACCCGGAATCTCCGGCCAGCGTGGTGGCGCAGGCCGACGTGGTGGGCTCCACCTCGCAGCTGCTGGCCGCCTTGGTGCAGGGCGAGGCCGACACCTACATCGTGGCCACCGACAACGGGCTGATGCACCGCATGCGCCAGCTCGCTCCGGGCAAGACGCTGCTGGAGGCCCCCACCGCCGGCCAGGGCGCCACCTGCAGGAGCTGCGCCCACTGCCCCTGGATGGCCATGAACGCGCTGCAGGGCGTCGTCGATTGCCTGGAGCACGGCACGGGCGAGATCCGGGTGGAGGAGCCCGTACGCGCCCGCGCGGCCCTGTGCATCGAGCGCATGCTCGACTTCACGGCCAGGCATCCGCAGGCGCTCGCACCGGCACCCGGGGGCTTCGTGCGCCACCTGGGCGCCGCCTGAGCGGGCCATGCGCGAACCGCTCCCACCGGCCTTCGCCGACCACGACGAAACCCTCGAGGAGGCGCGTGCGCGCAACGTACGCGACGCGCTGGCCGAGGATATCGGGCGGGTCGACTGGACGAGCCTGCTCGTGCCTGCGGCGCGCCGGGTGCGCGCGCGCGTGATCGTGCGCGAGAACGCTGTGTTGTGCGGGCGCGAGTGGTTCGAGGCCTGCCTGCACGCGCTCGACTCGCAGGCGCAGCTGCACTGGGCCTGTGCCGAGGGCGCCGACATGCAGCCGGATCAGACGGTGTGCGAGATCCAGGCCCGCGCACGCGCGTTGCTGTCGGCCGAGCGCCCGGCGCTCAACTTCCTGCAGCTGCTTTCAGCCACGGCCACCGCTGCGCGCGCGCACGCGCGCGCCATCGAGCGGGCCTCGCCCAACCCGCGCGGCTGCGCGGTGCTCGACACGCGCAAGACCCTGCCCGGCCTGCGACAGGCCCAGAAGTACGCCGTGCGGGTGGGCGGAGGCCGCAACCAGCGCCTGGCGCTGTGGCATGGCATCCTCATCAAGGAAAACCACATCGCCGCAGCCGGGGGCATCGGCCCGGTGCTCGAGCAGGCACGCGCACTCGACGCCGGTGTGGACATCCAGATCGAGGTGGAGAGCCTGGATCAGCTGCGCGAGGCGCTCGACCATGGCGCCACCAGCATCCTGCTGGACAACTTCACGCCCGCACGCATGCGCGAGGCGGTGGCCCTCACCGCCGGCCGCGCGCTGCTGGAGGCCTCCGGCGGGGTGGCCCTGGAGCAGCTGCGGGAGATCGCGGCCACGGGTGTCGACCGCATCTCCGTGGGGCGCCTCACCAAGGACGTGCGGGCGGTCGATTACTCGCTGCGGGTACTCGACTGAGGGGAGCGCCCGCCCTGAACGGGGGGTCGCGCCGTGACAGGCTGCACGGCTACGATGGCGTCCATGCAACGGGCACTCACACACCCTGAACCACACGCTCCCGAGATGAGCCTGGATTTCGCCACCGTCCACAACCACCACGAGCGCGCGGTGTTTCGCGCGGTCCAGGAGGCCTCGGCGCACTTCCCCGGCGTGGCCGGGCGGCCGGAGCTTCTGATCGACGTGGCCTGCGTGGCGCTCAACCGCCTGTCTCCGCGCTACATCCGCGACGCGACGAATTACGCCTACCACGCCAGCGAACGCGAGCGTGCCGACGCCGAGATCGCCATCTCGGAGGCGGTGGAGTTCGCCTTCGGCTTCGTGCAGGCACGCGTGGCCATGCGCGCCCGAGGCTGAGGCGCCGCACCCGCCACCCCGCCCTGCGCCCCCTCTCCGGCCCGCTCCCCTCAGCCCAGCGGCCGCGCCGACACCCGGTGCGCCGCGCTGCGTGCCGGCCGCGTGAGCACGGTGGGAAAGCTCACCGGCAGCGTCTGCGGAAAGTCGCGGCTGAAGTGCAGGCCGCGGCTTTCGTGGCGCATCAGGGCCGAGCGCACGATGAGCTCGGCGCAATCCACCAGGTTGCGCAGCTCCAGAAGGTCGCGCGTCACGCGGAAGTTGGCGTAGTAGTCGTCGATCTCGCCGCGCAGCAACTCGATGCGGTGCAGCGCGCGCTCCAGGCGCCGCGTCGTGCGGACGATGCCCACGTAGTTCCACATCAGCAAGCGCAGCTCGTCCCAGTTGTGGGCGATCACCACCTGCTCGTCGGCATCGTGCACCTGGCTTTCGTCCCAGTCCGGCAACGCCGGCGCCTGCGCCGGGGCCTCGGCCTGCACCCGGCCGGCGCAGGTGCGGCCCAGCACCACGCATTCCAGCAGCGAGTTGCTGGCCAGGCGGTTGGCGCCGTGCAGGCCGGTGTAGGTGGCCTCGCCCACGGCATACAGGCCCGGCAGGTCGGTGCGGCCTTCGAGATCCGTCACCACCCCGCCGCAGGTGTAGTGGGCCGCGGGCACCACGGGGATGGGCGCACGCGCGATGTCGATGCCCAGCGCGGCGCAGCGTGCGTGCACGGTGGGGAAGCGTTCGCGCAGGAACGCCTCGCCCAGATGCGTGGCGTCGAGCCAGACGTGGTCCACCCCCAGGCGCTTCATCTCGAAATCGATGGCGCGCGCGACGATGTCGCGCGGGGCGAGTTCGCCGCGCGGGTCGTGGCGCGGCATGAAGCGCGCCGCCTCGCCCGTCACGCCCGGCAGCAGCAGCCGGCCGCCCTCCCCGCGCAGAGCCTCGGTGATGAGGAAGCTGCGATCCTGCGGGTGGTACAGGCACGTGGGATGGAACTGGATGAACTCCATGTTGGCCACGCGGCAGCCGGCCCGCCAGGCCATCGCGATGCCGTCGCCGGTGGCGGTGTCCGGGTTGGTCGTGTAGCGGTAGACCTTGCCCGCGCCGCCCGTGGCCAGCACCACCGCTGAGGCCGGCAGCGTGTGCACGCAGGCCGCCTCGATGTCCAGCGCATAGACACCGTGGCAGCGCCGCCCATCCCCCTGGCGCAGATGGCGCGTGGTGACGAGATCGACCGCCATCCAGCGCTCGCGCAAGCGGATGCGGGGGTGCGCGCGGGCCTGGGTCAGCAACACCTCGTGGATGGCGCGGCCGGTGTTGTCGGCCACGTGGGCGATGCGCCGCACGCCGTGGCCGCCTTCGCGCGTGAGGTGCAGGCCCAGCGGCCCGTCGGGGTCGGCCGAGAAGGGCAGGCCGTGGCGTGGCTCGTCGAGCGCG
>JBJTVI010000571.1:0-7626 GCA_046081145.1 Rubrivivax sp. | reverse complement strand
GGTACAGCCGCGTGGCTGCCGAGACCTTGTGCAACACCGGCCTGGTGGTGCTGGCCGGCGAGATCACGACCAACGCCCACGTGGACTACATCCAGGTGGCGCGCGACACGATCAAGCGCATCGGCTACGACAACACCGACTACGGCATCGACTACAAGGGCTGCGCGGTGATGGTCTGCTACGACAAGCAGTCCAATGACATCGCGCAGGGCGTGGACCACGCCAGCGACGACTACCTCAACACCGGCGCCGGCGACCAGGGCCTGATGTTCGGCTACGCCTGCGACGAGACGCCCGAGCTCATGCCCGCGCCCATCTACTACGCCCACCGCATCATGGAGCGCCAGGCGCAGCTGCGCAAGGACGGCCGGCTGCCCTTCCTGCGCCCGGACGCCAAGAGCCAGGTGACGATGCGCTACGTCGACGGCAAGCCCCACTCCATCGACACGGTGGTGGTCTCCTCCCAGCACGCGCCCGAGTACAGCCTGGGCAACCGCATGACGGACGCCTTCTACGAGGCGGTGACCGAGGAGGTGATCAAGCCGGTGCTGCCCGCCGAGTGGCTCAACGCCGACACCAAGTACCTGATCAACCCGACCGGGCGCTTCGTCATCGGCGGCCCGCAGGGCGACTGCGGCCTGACCGGGCGCAAGATCATCGTGGACACCTACGGCGGCGCCTGCCCGCACGGCGGGGGTGCCTTCTCGGGCAAGGACCCCTCGAAGGTGGACCGCTCGGCCGCCTACGCCGCGCGCTACGTGGCCAAGAACGTGGTGGCCGCGGGCCTGGCCAAGCAGTGCCAGGTGCAGGTGGCCTACGCCATCGGTGTCGCCCGCCCGATGAACGTGACGGTCTACACCGAAGGCACGGGCGTGATCCCCGACGAGAAGATCGCCGCGCTCGTGAACGAGCACTTCGACCTGCGCCCCAAGGGCATCATCCAGATGCTCGACCTGCTGCGCCCGATCTACTCCAAGACGGCCGCCTATGGTCACTTCGGCCGCGAGGAGCCCGAGTTCACCTGGGAGAGAACCGACAAGGCCCAGGCGCTGCGCGCAGCAGCCGGGCTGTAAAGCCCGGCGGTCGCCAAGCGACCCCGGGGGCCCAGGGGCCCGCTCGCATCGCAGCAGCGACGTGAGCGGGCACCGCCAGGCTGCCGGCCGGGGTGCGTCAGTGCCTCAGAACTCGTAGCCTACCGTGAACTTCACGTAGCGCGGGCGCTGCAGGCTTGCCAGCGAGGGCCGGCCGTAGGTGGGGTTGGGCACGCCCACGCTGTCGAGTTCGCCCGTCTCGTTGATGCTGCGCACGCCGCGCTCGTTGAAGATGTTGAAGGCATCCACCTTGACGGTCAGGCCCTTGATGGCCGCGGGGGTGTAGCTCGCCTGCAGGCTGATGTCGCGCGTCCACGGCAGCCGTCCGAGCGAGCCGCGCGGCACGAGCTTGCCGTTGCAGTAGAACGAGGAGGCGCCGTAGAGCACCGAGTCGTCCGGGATCGAGCCGGCGTACACCCCGAAGCAGTTCTTCGGGCGGCCGCTTTGCATCACCACCGTCGTGCCCACGCGCCACTCGGCGTTGATGGCATAGGCGCCGCTGAACTTGAGGGTGTGGCGCCGGTCGTTGGGCAGGTAGCCTGAGCTGCCCTCCATCAGGCCGGGGTGGTCGAAGTCCTGGGTGATGCCCGCATCGTCCTGGCCGTTGTCGGACTTCACGTAGCCCTCGGTGTTGCCCTTGCTGTAGGAGAGCACGTAGGAGAACTGCGCGCTCCAGCGCTTGTCCCACTGGCGCTCGGCCATGAGCTCGAGCGCGTCGTAGGTGCGCTTGGCGCGCGGCATGAGCAGCGCCGCGGCCGGGATGCGCACGGGGGTGAGCTTGCCGGTGTCGTCGAGGTCGACGTTGGCCGTGAGGTCGCCGCCGGGGTTGTAGAGGAAGCAGTGGGCCACGGTGGCGCCGATGTTGGCGGCCTGCGAGGCGTTGTAGCCGTTCTTGAGGGCCCAGGCCTCGGCGAGTGCGCCCTCGCAGATGTCGTCCATGCCGCTGCCGAGGTTGCGGTGCGTGTACTTCACGCCCACCGTCCAGCGGTTGCTCAGCGCATGCTGGAAGCCGGCGATGAACTCGTCCTGGTACATCGGCTTGAGGTTGGGGTCCACCACCGTGCGCGGGTCGGGCGTGACGCCGTTGCTCGTGACCACGCGGGTGCCGAGCTGTGAACCCAGGCTCGGCACCGACTTGCCATCGGTGCTGAAGCTGCCGTTGAAGCGGAAGAAGTCGGTGTAGAAGGTCTCGGTGCCCGACAGCCGCACGTTGGTGTTGGCATACACCGGGATGTAGTAGCGGCCCACGTTGGAGTAGACGCGCGTCTGGCCGTTGCCGTTCATGTCCCAGGACACGCCGCCGCGCGGGGCGATCGTGTTGTCGACCTTGATGAAGGTCTCGCCCTTGTCGTTGAGGTTATTGAAGGACTCGCTGCGCACGCCCAGGTTGAGCAGCAGGTTCTTCGTGACCTGGAAGTTGTCCTCGATGTAGAAGGCCGCGTTCTTGGTCTGGAAGGTGCCGCCGTTCTGGAACACGCGGTCGCGCACGTAGTCGATCGCGGCGCCCGTGGTGTTGACGTAGCCGGTGCCGGCGATGCTGCGGCCTGCAGGCAGCGTGAAGAGCCGGTAGTAGTGTCCGCCCGTGTACTGCGAGCCGTCCACCGTGTCGTACACCTCGTTGTCCATGCCGGCGCGGATGGTGTGGCGGCCCAGCGTCCACTCGAGGTCGATGCGGTAGGCCGTGCGCTTGTCGTTGGCGTTGGGGTCGTCCACCGCCAGCCCGGCCGACTCGGACCAGCAGCCCAGGTACTGCAGCGTGGTGCGCGGCGGGCGCCCGTCGTAGACGGCCGGGCACGAGGCGCCGAAGATGGAGTTGGCGCGCGAGTACTTGCCCTGGCCGGCCAGTGCCGAGATGTTCAGGTTGCTGCCCAGGTTGATCGTCCACTTGCCGATCAGGTTCTCGCCCCCGGTGGTGTAGCTGTCGGTGCTGAGGAACTTGCCGCGCACGCCGCTGTAGGGCGAGGGCGCGGTGAAGTTGTCGACCTTCTGCTTGCTCTTGTCGTTGAAGGCGGTGAGCTCGATGAGGTTGTTGTCGTTGAGGTTCCAGTCGACCTTGAGCAGGTACTTGGGCGTGTCGACCTTCGTGCGCGTCTGGTTGTCCTGCGAGTAGACGTTGGAGATCGAGTTCTCGCCCTGGATGAGGCCGAACACGAAGAGCTTGTCGCGGATGATCGGGCCGCCGGCATAGGCGCTCAAAACGGTGGATTCGCTCGTGCCGGCGCGGTTGATGAGGTCGTAGGTGCCCGAGGCGTTCTTCTCGGCGTACACCGACGAGGCGCGCAGCCCGGCAGGCGAGATGCTGAGCTTGGCGCCGGACTTCCAGGTGTTGGACCCGCGCTTGGTGTTGACCGCCACCACGCCGCCGAGCGAGCGGCCGTATTCGACGCTGTAGCCGCCGTTCTTGACCTGCACCTCGCCGATGGCCTCGAAGGGCACCTCGTTGAAGGCCAGGCCCTTGAGGATGTTGGTGACGTTGAAGCCGTTGATGTAGTACGCGTTCTCGGCCACCGAGGCGCCGCCGAGGGAGGCGAGGTTGCCGAAGGCGCCGTCACCGGCCACCGCGCCAGGGCTCAGCAGCGTGACGGCCGTGACGTTGGAGGGCACCGGGATGCGCTCGATCTCGGCCTTGCTCAGGGTGTAGCTGGAGGTGACCGAGCTCAGATCGATGGTGCGCAGCGCGCTGCCGGTGATGGTCACCGACTGCACGCCGGAGAACGCCGCCAGCGCCCCCTGGCCGGCCGTGACCTGCACCTGGATCGTCTCCTTGGCGCCACCGGCGCGTGTCACGGTGACGGTGTAGATGCCCGGGGGCAGCTGCGAGGCCTGCCAGATGCCGGTCGAGTCCACGCGGATCTGGCGCGTGATGTTGATCGACTTGTTCTCGATGGAGATCACATCGCCCTGGCTGCCCTGGCCGGTGATGGCGCCGGCGCTTTGCTGGGCATGCACGGTGCCTGCCAGCAGCAGCGCGGCCACCGCGGCCAGCACGGGCGACAGGCGCCGGGGACGAGGGGCCGCCAGCCTGCGGCCGGCGGAAAGCGGGGAGTTCTTGTGCGACATGGGGGCTCCTCTGAGGACGCGGGCAGGCGGGCCCGAACGCCCAAGGGAGCTCTCGGCAAGAGGGGAGGAAGGCCGCATCAGGCTGCAAGCCTGGCCGATAGGCAACCGCTGGCGGGCGTTCCAGCCCGGGGTGTCAGGATTGAATAACGCCCCGGTGGGGCTGACACTCCGCAAAACCCCTAGTTTTCATGGGGGATATTTTGGGCGGGGGTGGCCCGGGCAGGGGCGCTGGGGCGGCTTGGCCGTGCCGCGTCATTCACCCAGCCCGGCTCGATCCGGGCCAGGCCCGAGGCGGCGAGTTCGCCCAGAAACGCCTCGCCCCACTGGCCCGGCGTGCGGGCATGAGCGCGCCCGTGGCGATCCCACACGCGAGCCAGGAACGGCGTGCGCGCCGCCCAGGCCTGGAACGCGTCCAGGGGCTCGCCGCCGAGCTCCATCAGGTGGTACTTCACGAGCACCGTCACGGCGTGCCGTGCGTGGCGGGCGGGGTCGCGCCTGTGCCCGTCCAGCCGGGAGCGCGCGCGCGCCAGCGCGCCTGCGACATCGGTGAAGGGCGCCCCGTGGCCGGGCACGACCACGCGCACCGGCAGGCTCGCGATGAGCTCGAGCACCGCGCCGGCCTCCTCAAATCCGCTGTGCCCGTCGAGCTCGGGGAAGATCACCCCGAAGCCGTCCTCCCACAGCGCGTCGGCCGATACCAGCACGCCGTGCGCGCGGTCGAAGAGCACCACCGAATCGGGGTCGTGGCCCGGCGCGGCCAGCACCTCCCAGATGCGGCCACCGGCGCGCAGCGTGCCGCCGGCGGGAAGTTCGGCGTCTGCGGTGTAGCGCGCACACAACTGTCCGATGTCGTCGTAGCTGAGCTTGCGCGCGTCCCAGCGGTTGACGGCCTCGGCCAGGCCGGGGGGCACGAAGACGGGCGCTCCCAGGGCGCTGTGCAGCGCCGCGTTGCCGCCGCAATGGTCGGAGTGCAGGTGGGTGTTGACGATGCGTGCCAGCGGCTGTCCGGCCAGGGCGTGGCGCACGAGCGCCAGCGTCTGCGGGGCGTGGGTGACATGGCTCGTGTCCACCAGCACCGCGCCGGCTTCGCCCGGAGCCGGGTGGATGAGGAGGTTGTTGGAGGAGAGCCAGCCGCGCTCGAGAACGGTGAGGCCCTCCAGCGGGTCTTCCTCGGGTGCAGGGGGTCGGGCAGGGCCAGTCATGCGAGCTCGATTCTCGCCGCAGCCGTCGGCACGCTGCGGCGGCCGCTGCCGCACTCAGGCGAGGGTGGCAGCAGCAGCCATGCCGCGCGCGGCCAGCAGGGCCTGCGCCACCTCGGCAAAGCCGCGGCCGCGCGGCCAGCACGTGACGTAGTTCGGCCAGGTCTGCAGCCGATCGGCGAAATCGTGCACGTTGGCCACGCCCACGCTCAGCGGGAAGTGGCCGAACATGAGCTGGTCGTTGGTGGAATCGCCCACGTAGATCCAGCGCTCGCGCTCGGGGTCGAGATCGCGGCCGAAGAGCTCGCGCACCATCCAGCGCGCACCGCTGAGCTTGGTGTGCGCACCAAACCAGCCGTTGACATGGATCGAGCTGACGGTGGCGATCATGCCCTCCTCGCGCATCAGCGCCACCACGCGCTCGATGGCCGGCATCTGCAGCCGGCTGAACTCCGAGTGGTCGATGGCGATGTCGGTGACACGCCCGGCACTGTCGCGCGCGAGCGTGGCGCCCGGCACCTCGGCCAGCACGCGCTGCGCCACCTCGCGCAGCCGCACGGCGTGGCGCGCGCGCGTGGCGGCATCCTGGGCAAAGGCCACGCGCAGGCCCTGCGGCTGGCCGGGATCGGGCACGAGCGCCACGGCGCCGTTTTCCGCGACGATGGCCGCCACCGGCCACTGGCGCGCGAAGGGCTCGCTCCAGCCCAGGGGCCGCCCGGTGATGGCCACCACTGGCACGCCTGCAGCCGCCAGGGCGTCCAGCGCCCCGCGAGCCGGCGCGAGCAGCTCGCCGTGATCCGTGAGGGTGTCGTCGATGTCGGTGAGGACGCCTGCCACCGCAGCCAGGCGCGCGCAAGCGAGTTCGGCCAGGGGACGGGGGCCCGGCAAAGAGGAGGCCGGCGGGCCGGCAGGGGAAGCCATCCGGGAAGTCTTGCACAGGGCCCGCGTGCAGGCTTTCCGGGCGCTTGCTACAATCTTGGGCTTCCGAGGAGCGTTGCAACCTCAGTCCTTGAGGCCAGGCTCGGATCCCTTCTTGCAACCGCGCTCACCTGCCCGACTAGCCGGCGTGGGTGAGGTCTGAATCGTCCCCTCCCGCCCGTTGCGCGTCGCGCAGGTTCCTCATTTGCCTGGAGCCTCACGATGAACGCCATCCTCAAACCCCTGCACACCGCCGACTACGCCGTGGCCGACCTGTCGCTTGCCGACTGGGGCCGCAAGGAAATCAAGATCGCCGAGACCGAAATGCCCGGTCTCATGGCCATCCGCGAGGAGTTCGCGCCCAAGCAGCCGCTGAAGGGCGCGCGCATCACGGGCAGCCTGCACATGACGATCCAGACCGCCGTGCTCATCGAGACGCTGCAGGCGCTGGGCGCCGACGTGCGCTGGGCCTCGTGCAACATCTACAGCACGCAGGATCACGCCGCTGCCGCGCTCGTCGTCAAGGGCACGCCGGTCTTCGCCTACAAGGGCGAGACGCTGGCCGACTACTGGGATTACACCCACAGCATCTTCGAGTTCGGCGCCAAGGGCACCGAAGGCGAAGGCCCGAACATGATCCTGGACGACGGCGGCGACGCGACGCTGCTCATGCACCTGGGCAAGCGCGCCGAGAAGGATCTCTCCGTGCTGGGCACGCCCGGCAGCGAAGAGGAGGAGATCCTCTTTGCCGCCATTCGCGCCAAGATTGCAGAGGACGCCACCTGGTACAGCCGCAAGAGCGCGCAGATCATCGGCGTGACCGAGGAGACCACCACCGGCGTGCACCGCCTGAAGGAAATGTCGGCCAAGGGCGCGCTGATGTTCCGCGCCATCAACGTCAACGACAGCGTCACCAAGAGCAAGTTCGACAACCTCTACGGCTGCCGCGAGTCGCTGGTGGACGGCATCAAGCGCGCCACCGACGTGATGATCGCCTGCAAGGTGGCCGTGGTCTGCGGCTACGGTGACGTGGGCAAGGGCAGCGCCCAGGCGCTGCGCGCCCTGTCGGCCCAGGTGTGGGTGACCGAAATCGACCCCATCAATGCGCTGCAGGCCGCGATGGAAGGTTACAAGGTCGTGACCATGGAGTACGCCGCCGACAAGGCCGACATCTTCGTCTCAGCCACGGGCAACAAGAACGTGATCCGCTCCGAACACATGGCCGCCATGAAGGACGAGGCCATCGTCTGCAACATCGGCCACTTCGACAACGAGATCGACGTGGCCGCGCTGGACAAGTGCCAGTGGGACGAGATCAAGCCCCAGGTTGATCATGTCGTGTTCCCGGACGGCAAGAA
>JBJTVI010000570.1:0-2689 GCA_046081145.1 Rubrivivax sp. | reverse complement strand
TGGGCGGCGAGAACGCCGGCGAGCACCTGCTGATGTAGGGCCCGGCGTGCGCCGAAGCGCTCAGGGAATCATCTCCCGGCGCTCGCCCGGCTCGATGCCGTCGGCCGCACCGCGGCGATAAAGCGGCACCGCGCGCGCCGTGGGTTGCGGGCAGCTTCCGCTGTCGGCGTAGGCGACGGCCGCTCCGAGCAGCGGGTCGCCCGAACCGCCCACGGGCTGCGTGAAATCCTCCGTCACGGCGCAGGTGGCGGCGATGCCGTCGAAGTAGCGGCCCTCGCCCCGGGCGTTCAGGCTTTCGAAGTTGACGATGCTCCAGGTGGTGCCGCAATTGCTGCCGGGTACGAAGCCCACGGGCTTGCCGCAGCTCGTCTCACCGATGCCCACCACCTGCAGGCCCGCGCCGCGCAGGCCGTTGATCACGAGCTCGCTGGCCGAACAGGTGCGCCTTCCCATGAGCACGATCACGCGCGGGGCATTGACGGCGCCCGCGGGCGCGGGACTGGCGAAGCGGTAGCTCGTGTTCCTGAACGACTGGGACGGGGCGTAGACGAGCGTGGCAAAGACCTGCCCGGCCGCGCGCGTGCCGCCGAGGTGGCTGCCCACGGTCGTGGCAAAGGAGACGAGCCCGCCGCCGTTGTAGCGCAGGTCCAGCACCACCTCCTGAACGCCCTGGGCGCGGAACTCGGCGAACTGCGTCTCCAGCGGTGCCTGCGCCTGGCTGATGAAGGTCTGCAGCTGCACGTAGCCCAGGCGCCGGCCGCCAGGCGTCGTCACCACCCTGCCCTGGGGCAGGGGCACGATGTCGTAGGTGGCCGAGGCCAGCGAGACCTCTCGCTCCACCGATCCGCGCGCCACGCGCAGGTTCAGCACCTGGCCGGTGGCCGTGGCCGACAAAGCGGCGAAATCGTTGGCGGCGATGAGCTCCGAGGCGGCCCGGCCATTGACGCTGAGCACGCGGTCGCCCCGACGAAGGTCGTTGAGGGCCGCAGCCGAGTTCGGGTCGACCTGGCGCACGAGCAGCGGGCGCGTGGGCTGGCCGGCCACCTCGAGCCCCGCCACGGCCAGGCCGTAGCCCATCGTCCGGCCCTCGCCATAGAACTGGTTGTAGCGATCGGTGGATTGCGAGCCGCTCCAGCGGTCGCGCGGCCAGGTGGCCCCGCCACCATTGAGGATGGGGTCACCGCCCGGATAGAGCAGCGCCGTGAAGTAGCTCGTGGCCGACTCGAAGGGCGTGGGATCGGGCCGCGGCGCCAGGTGGTTCCAGAAGTAGGTCTCGGCAAAGAAATCGCGCAGCCAGGCCTTCTCGTCGCTTGCGCTGCAGGTAGCCGAGGGCGGCACCGCCGGGCCCGATCCGCCGCCGCCGCCACAGGCAGCGAGCAGCAGCGCCAAGGCGACGGCCTGCAACCGGCCTCGCACCCCTTCCATCCCCGGCGTCAACAGCGTCATCCGGAAAAGGTACCACGACCTACAATCCCGGGTTCCCTGCGTGCAACCTGCCGGGCGGGTTTCCGACCCACCCGGGCGGGCTGCGCCTTGCCCGTCCTGATCCGTCTGCGCCATGACCGAACTCGCCAAGTCCTTCGAGCCCGCCGCCATCGAGGCGAAGTGGGCCCCGCTGTGGGAGCAGGGCGGCGCCTGCCAGCCCACGCTCGACCCGGCTCGCGCCTCCTTCAGCATCCAGCTGCCGCCGCCCAACGTCACGGGCGTGCTGCACATGGGCCATGCCTTCAACCAGACGATCATGGACGCCCTCACGCGCTACCACCGGATGCGCGGGGCCAACACGCTGTGGGTGCCCGGCACCGACCACGCCGGCATTGCCACGCAGATCGTGGTGGAGCGGCAGCTCGAGCAGGAGAAGCTCTCACGCCACGACCTCGGGCGAGAGAACTTCGTCGCACGCGTGTGGAAGTGGAAGGAGCAGTCGGGCTCCACCATCACGCAGCAGATGCGCCGCCTGGGCGCGAGCGTGGACTGGCAGCACGAGTACTTCACCATGGACGACAAGCTCTCGTCGGTGGTGGTGGAGACCTTCGTGCAGCTCCACGAGCAGGGCCTCATCTACCGCGGCAAGCGCCTGGTGAGCTGGGACCCGGTTCTCAAGTCCGCCGTCTCCGACCTCGAGGTGGAAAGCGAGGAGGAGGATGGGTTTCTGTGGCACATCCGCTACCCGCTCGTCGACGCCGACGGCAGCCTGGCCGCAGCCGGCCTGCCCGACTCGCTGGTGGTGGCCACCACGCGGCCCGAGACCATGCTCGGCGACACCGCCGTGATGGTGCACCCCGAAGACGAGCGCTACGCCGCCCTCGTGGGCCGGCGCGTGCGGCTGCCGCTGTGCGGGCGCGAGATCCCGGTGATCGCGGACGCCTATGTCGACCGTGCCTTCGGCACCGGGGTGGTGAAGGTGACGCCCGCGCACGATGCCAACGACTACGCCGTGGGCCTGCGCCACGGCCTGCCGATGATCGGCGTGCTGGCGCTGGACGCCACCGTCAACGACGAAGCCCCGGCGCCCTACCGCGGCCTGGATCGCTTCGAGGCGCGCAAGCGCGTGGTGACCGACCTCGAGGCCCAGGGCCTGCTCGTTGAGACGAAAAAGCACCGGCTCATGGTGCCGCGCTGCGCGCGCACCGGGCAGATCGTGGAGCCCATGCTCACCGACCAGTGGTTCGTGGCCGTGAGCAAGCCC
>JBJTVI010000569.1:0-6573 GCA_046081145.1 Rubrivivax sp. | reverse complement strand
GGGCCGTCCAGGACGAGGCCCCGCGCAGCACGCACAGGCCGGCAGCCGGATCGGGTGGGGCCAGGCCGGCCACGGGCACATCGGCGGCGCCTGGCCAGGGCCGCGCGCGCCCGGCCGTCCATTCCCGCACATCGCCCCAGGCGAAGCCGCGCGAGCCTGCGCTGGCCGCGGCGAGCTCCCACTCGATCTCCGCGCACAGGCGGCGCCCGGCCCATCGGCACCAGGCCTGCGCCTCATGGAAGTTCACGTGCGCGGCAGGCTCCGCAGCGCCCACACGCACGAGCCTGCCGAAGCGCTCCAGCACGACGCCGCCGCGCCATTGCTCGACGCCGCGGGGCGCGCGCCGGCCCGTCTGCTCCAGCCAGGCCCGGCCCGGCGGGCTCCACCAGCGGGGGTCGTCGTAGCCGCCATCCTGCGCAAAGGCAACGAAACTTGCCCAGTTCACCGCCTGGGCATCGATCTCGAATTCGGGCACGACCTCCTCCCGGCCGGCGTACTCGGCCGGCGGCACCAGGCCGGGCTCCTCGGGCGGGGTCCCGGGGCGCCAGCGCCGCGACGGGATCCACAGCGGCTCGCGGGGCGCCCGCGCCGGCGCAGGGGCACCCAGCCCCGCATCGGGCGGGGGCAAGACACCGAGCCACTGGGCCGCCACGGCCAGGCGCTCGCTGAGCCGGTCCTCGTGGCGCAAGGCGAGCCGGTACACGTGCAGCCCGGCGTCGTCGGGCGCGGCGCGCTCCAGCAGCTCGAGCGTGGTCTCGAGCGTGGCGGCGAGGTAGCCTCTGAGCACCGGGGCCGTGGGCGCGCCCGGGTGCTGCCCGGGGCTTGGCGCGAACCAGGCATCGGCCAGCGGCTCCAGCGAAGCCAGGCGCGGCGCGCCGGAGTCGGCGGCGGCCCCGCGCGCGCGCTGCACGTGGCGGGCCACCCAGAACTCCTGGAACCAGCCCGCGCAGCCGGCCAGGCGCCAGGCCTCGGGCATGCCTGGAGGCGGCGGGGTGCTCAGCCGCCCGGCTTCCTCGAAGGCCGCGAGCCATCGCAGCGTGCGGTTGCGCGCGTCCATCAGCGCCACTGAGAGCCACTGCGCGCCGGCGCTGCGCGCGCCGCGCGCGTCGTCCAGTGGCGGCGCGCCGCTCACGCGCGCTCGATGCGCGCGAAGGCCGAGTGGTTGTGGATGGATTCGAAGTTCTCGACGTCCACCACGTAGCAGCCCACGCGGTCATCGGCTTCCAGCCTCAGCGCCACGTCGCGCACCAGGTCCTCGACGAATTTCGGGTTGTCGTAGGCGCGCTCGGTGATCCACTTCTCGTCGGGGCGCTTGAGCATCGGCCAGATCTCGCTGGAGGCGCTCTCCTCCGCAAAGCGCACGAGTTCGTGCCAGCCCAGGGCCCGCAGCGGCTGCACGCGCAGGGTGACGCAGGAGCGCTGGTTGTGCGCCCCGTAGTCGGCAATCTCCTTGGAGCAGGGGCACAGGGTCTTGACGGGGACGGCCACCTCCATCCACAGCGTCTGCACGCCGGCACGCGTCTCGACGATCCAGCGGCCCTCGTAATCGAGCAGGCTCGACAGGCCCGAGACCGGCGCACGCTTGCGCACGAAGAAGGTGAAGGCGGCTTCGACCCGGCCCTCCCGGGCGTCCAGCAGTGCGAGCATGCGCTCGTGCTGCACGGCCAGGGCCGCGGCATCCAGCGGCGTCTCCAGCGCAGCCAGGCTCTCGAGCCAGGCCACGAAGCGCGACATGTGGGTGCCCTTGCGGTGGGCTGGCAGGGCCACGTCGAGCGTCCAGTTGGCCGCCGTGCCCTGCACCTCGGCACCCACGCTCACGCGCAACGGGTAGCGCAGATCCTTCACCCCCACGCGCTGGATCGCCAGGCGCCGGGCGTCCGGCTCGCTCTGGGTGTCCGCGATGTGCGCGATGTCGGTGGGCTTGTTCATCGCAGGGGGGAAACCAGGGGCTCGCGGGCCTTCAGACGTGGGGAGGTCTTGGCCGGTGCAGCCGCTTCAGCCGTTCACGGCCGGGCGTACCTGCACCAGCGGGCTGCCGAAGCGCTCGAGCACCGAGCGCTCGATGCCGGCGGCGTCCAGCCCGCACTGCGCGAGCAGCTTGGCGGGGTCGCCGTGCTCGAGGAAGCGGTCGGGCAGGCCGAGCTGCAGCATCGGCACGGCCACACCGGCGGCCGCCAGGGCCTCGCCCACCGCGCTGCCCGCGCCGCCCATGGTCGCACCCTCCTCGATCGTGACGATCGCCTCGTGCGAGCGCGCGAGCTCGAGCACGAGCTCGACATCCAGCGGCTTGACGAACTTCATGTCGGCCACCGTGGCATCGAGCTTCTCGGCGGCCGCGAGCGCCGGGTGCAGCAGGGTGCCGAAGGCCAGGATGGCCACGCGTGCGCCGCGCCGGCGCACCTCGCCGCGGCCCCAGGGCAGCGCCTCCAGGGTGGCCGACACGGGCACCCCCGCACCGGCGCCGCGCGGGTAGCGCACGGCCACGGGGTGATCCTGGCGGAAGGCGGTGGTCAGGGCGCGGCGGCACTGCTCCTCATCGGAGGGCGCGATGAGGCTCAGGTTGGGGATGCAGCGGATGTAGGGGATGTCGAAGGCGCCGCAGTGCGTGGCGCCGTCGGCCCCGACGACGCCGCCACGGTCGAGCGCGAAGACCACCGGCAGGTTCTGGATGGCCACGTCGTGGATGAGCTGGTCGTAGCCGCGCTGCAGGAAGGTGCTGTAGATCGCCACCACCGGCTTGAGGCCCTCGCAGGCCAGGCCCGCGGCAAAGGTGACGGCGTGCTGCTCGGCGATGCCCACGTCGTGGTAACGCTTCGGGAAGCGCTTGTGGAACTCCACCATGCCCGAGCCCTCGCGCATGGCAGGGGTGATGCCCACCAGCCGGGCATCGGCCTCGGCCATGTCGCACAGCCACTGCCCGAAAATCTGGGTGAAGGTGGGCTTGCCCGGCGCGCTCTTCGGAAAGCCCTGCTTGGGGTCGAACTTGCCCGAGGCGGCGTGGTACTTGACGGGGTCGGCCTCGGCCGGCTCGTAGCCGTAGCCCTTCTTGGTGACGATGTGCAGGAACTGCGGGCCCTTCTTGTCGCGCAGGTTCTCCAGCGTCGGGATGAGCGCATCGAGATCGTGGCCATCGATCGGGCCCACGTAGTTGAAGCCGAACTCCTCGAAGATCGTGCCAGGCACGACCATGCCCTTGGCGTGCTCCTCGAAGCGGCGGGCGAACTCGAACAGCGGCGGCGCGCCGCGCAGCACCGTCTTGGCCCCCTCGCGCGCGGCGGCGTAGAACTTGCCGCTCATGAGCCGCGCGAGGTAATTGTTGAGCGCGCCCACGGGCGGGCTGATCGACATGTCGTTGTCGTTGAGCACCACGAGCATGTCGGCCGGCTGCCCGGCGTCGGCCACCCCGGCGTTGTTCATGGCCTCGAAGGCCATGCCTGCAGTCATGGCGCCGTCGCCGATGACGGCCACCGCCTTGCGGTTCTCGCCCTTGAGCCGGGCGGCGATGGACATGCCCAGCGCCGCCGAGATCGAGGTGCTCGAGTGCGCGGTGCCGAAGGTGTCGTACTCGCTCTCGTCGCGTCGCGGGAAGCCGCCGATGCCGCCGAGCTGGCGCAGGGTGTGCATGCGGTCGCGCCGGCCGGTGAGAATCTTGTGCGGGTAGGTCTGGTGGCCGACGTCCCAGACGATGCGGTCGCGGGGCGTGTCGAACACGTAGTGCAGCGCGATCGTGAGCTCCACCGTGCCGAGGTTGCTGCCGAAGTGGCCGCCGGTCTGGCTGACGACGTCCACCACGCGCTGGCGCAGCTCGGTGGCCAGCGTCTTGAGCTGGGCGCGGGAGAGCTTGCGCAGGTCGGCCGGGGTGTCGATGCGGTCGAGCAACGGCGCAGCCGGTGGCGAAACCGCCGCGGGCACGGAGGCAGCCGCGGGGGCGGTCACGGGGGACGTCGCGGGTGGGTTCGCGGGGCTCATGGCGCTCAATTATCCCGCTCCACGACCCGGTCGGCCAGGATGGCCAGGGCGGACACCTCGGCCAGCCCGCTGCCTGACAGCGCCCGCAGCGCGTCGTCGCGCAGGCCACAGGCGTAGGCGCGCGCGCGTTCCACGCCCATCACCGTGACGTAGGTCGGCTTGTTGCTGTCCTGATCCTTGCCGGCCGTCTTGCCGAGCTTGTCGGAGGCCTGGGTGCAATCGAGCACGTCGTCGATCACCTGGAAGGCAAGCCCGATGGCCGCGCCGTAGTCCGCCAGCGCCTGCCGGGCCGGCTCGCCCGGCTCTCCACAGGCCGCACCCATCATGACGCTGGCACGCAACAGTGCGCCGGTCTTGCGCCGGTGCATGTCGCGCAACTGCTCCTCGCTCAGCTGCAGGCCCACGCTGGCCAGGTCGATCGCCTGGCCGCCGGCCATGCCGGCGTGGCCGGCCGCACGTGCCAGCAGTGCGCACAGCCGCGCCTGCAGCGCGGGGGGCACCTGCTCGTCGGGGGTCAGCACCTCGAAGGCCAGGGCCTGCATGGCGTCGCCGGCCAGCATCGCCTGGGCCTCGCCGTAGCGCACGTGCACGGTGGGCTTGCCGCGGCGCAGCACGTCGTTGTCCATGCAGGGCATGTCGTCGTGCACGAGGGAATAGGCGTGGATCAGCTCCACCGCCACCGCCGCGCGCAAGGCCGCCTGGGCGTGCCCGCGAACCGCCTCGCAGGCAGCCATCACCAGCAGCGGGCGCAGCCGCTTGCCTCCGTCGAGCACGCCGTAGCGCATCGCCTCGCCCAGGCCGGCCGGAGCATCCGGGGGCACCCAGGCCTGCAGGGCCTGCTCGACGCGGTCGAGTTCATGCTGCATCCACGCATCGAAGGCCTGCGGGGTCATTCGGCGCTCCAGGGGCGCAGTTGGCCGTCCTCGAGCACGCGCACCTGCTCCTCCACGGCCTGCAGACGCTCCCGGCAAAAACCCAGGAGCTCGGCTCCGCGGCGGTAGCTTTCGAGCAACCGCTCCAGCGGCATCTGCCCGGTCTCCATGGCCGCCACGAGCCGGTCGAGTTCGGCCACCGCCGCCTCGTAGCTGGCAGGCACTGCCGCCGCCGTCGGCTCGGCTGCCGTCCCCGCTTCGTTGCCGCCCCGGTCCACGCGCACGTTCGGAAATTTCAGAAGGTGAAAACCGGAATTCTAAGCCTGCCCGTCCCAGCCGCCGCGACCCCGGGCTCCGGCCGGCCGCGCACCCGGGCCGCCGTCGGGCATTGAGCCGGGGGGGGCGGACGCGGCGAGGCGGCCTCAGTACAATCCCGCCCCGGCCTGACGCCCGCCCCCTGGCGGCAGGCCCTTCGCGGTTCCGTCCGCGGTGGCCGCGGCCGTTGCGCGCCCCCCGCAGGCGGGATGTTGAGGCCCGTCCTCGTGGAGCTTCCGTGGATCATGTCCGATCTGAGCGTCAGTCTCCAGGCCCTCGAGCGTAGCCGCTCGCAACTTCCGGTTTCCAGCTATTTCGATGCGAGGCTGTTCGAACGCGAACAGGCGCGCATCTTCCAGGGCTTTCCGCGCTACCTGGGGCACGCGCTCGCCGTGCCGCAGGTGGGCGACTACCAGGCTCTGGCTCAGGAGGGTGACGGACGCGCCCTGGTGCACACGCCGCGCGGGGTGGAACTCGTCTCCAACGTGTGCCGCCACCGCCAGGCCGTGATGCTGCGCGGGCGCGGGCACACGGGCCAGCACATCGTGTGCCCGCTGCACCGCTGGACCTACAACGTGCAGGGTGAGCTCGTGGGGGCGCCGCACTTCGCCCAGGATCCGTGCCTGAACCTGCGCAACTACCCGGTGCAGCAGTGGAACGGGCTCGTCTTCGAGCACGGCGCCAGCCACCGCCACATCCCCACCGAACTGGCGGGGCTGGGCGCGGCCGCCGACCTCGACTTCAGCGGCTACCAGTACCACTCGGCGATCGTCCACGACTGCGCCTACAACTGGAAGACCTTCATCGAGGTCTACCTGGAGGACTACCACGTGGGCCCCTTCCACCCGGGGCTGGGACAGTTCGTCTCCTGCGAGGATCTGCACTGGGAGGTCGGCGCCCACCACTCGGTGCAGACGGTAGGCGTGAGGAGCGCCCTGGAACGACCGGGCTCGCAGGTGTACGAGCGCTGGCACGAGGCGGTGCTGCGCTTTCGCGGCGGCGAGGCCCCGGCGCACGGGGCGATCTGGCTCACGCTGTACCCGACCGTGATGGTCGAGTGGTACCCGCACGTGCTCGTCGTCTCCTCGCTGCACCCGGCCGGCCCGCAGCGCACGCGCAACCTGGTGGAGTACTTCTACCCGGAGGAGATCATCGCCTTCGAGCCGGAGTTCATCGCCGCGCAGCAGCAGGCCTACGCCGAGACCATGGTGGAGGACGACGAGATCGCGCTGCGGATGGACGCCGGCCGCCAGGCGCTCATGGCCCGTGGCGACGACGAGGCCGGCCCCTACCAGAGCCCGATGGAAGACGGCATGCAGCACTTCCACGAGTGGTATCGCCGCGTGATGGACTTCAAGGACTGAGGTCCCGGCCCATGCACACAGTCAGTCGGCTTGTCAGCAAACTGTCAGCCGCC
>JBJTVI010000568.1:0-6381 GCA_046081145.1 Rubrivivax sp. | reverse complement strand
CGCCAGCAGCTGCTGGCGGTGGCCGTAGAAGTTCACCCGCACCTCGTATCGGCCCGGCTTGGGTTGGCGCAGCACGAACTCCTCCGGCCCATAGCCGGCGGTGAAGTCGCGCGACATGAGCCCTCCCTGGTAGGTCGCGGTGTTGCCGAAGAAGGCGAGCTCGCCGTTGGGGTCGACCACCCACAGGTCCACGTCCGTGTCGTCGGCGTCCCAGCTCAGCACCACCCGCAGATCCACCGGCAGGTTGCGGCGCAGACGCGGGTCCACGCGGGAGAGGTCCAGCCCCGGGTGGCGCACGGCCAGGGCGTTGAGCTCGTTGAGCGCGATCAGGTCCACGTCGGCGAACCGTGCCGGCCAGGGCCGCGAAGCCGTCTCCCACAGGGCCTCGACACTCTCCTGTAGCCGGCCCGCGGCCTCGAGCGCCAGGCCGAGGTCGCGCCAGGACTGCGGCTCCTCGGGTGCGATCTCGCGCACGCGCTCCAGTAGCGGCAGCGCCAGCGTGGCATGGCCGGCCTGCAGCAGCCGATAGGCCAGCAGCCGCAGGATGCGTCGGTCTTCCAATTGCATCTCGGCAAGGTTCGACAGGATGCGCACCCCGAGCTCGGCCTGGCCCGCACCGAAGAAGACCTCGGCCGCATCCAGGAAGAAGGCCGGGCTCGTGGTGCGCGCAGCGCGCTCGTCGAGGTAGAGGGCGTAGCGCTGCGCCGGCTCGGCCGCTCGCAGGCGCCGTGCCCAGTCCGATGGAGGCTGCCAGCGCTGCAGGGCGATGGAGGGCACCGCGGCCGGGGCGGGGGGCGGCGCCGGGGGCGCGCCGGACTTCGGGATGGCCTCCGGGCCGCCGGGGCCTGCGTCCGTCTCGATGTCCAGCGGCTCGTCCGAGAGTGTCACCTGCCCGATCGTCTTGAGCTTGCGCGGGGGCTCGCCCTTGGGGAACTCGCGCGCCCACCACTGCTCGCGCTCGCGCCAACGCGCTGCGAGCCCATCGAGGTGGCGGGTGCGGACGGCAGCGGTGGCCTCCGCGGTCTGGCGCCGTTGCACCACGAAGGCCTCGCGCATCGGCCCCGGCGGAGGCAGGATGTCGAAGCGCAGGTGGTCCTCGAGGGTCTCGAGCACGAGCAGCGAGGTCCATGCCGTGACGATCCCAAAGCGGGTGCCCAGCCGGGTGATCTCCGCGCGGTGGCGCACCCGATCCGTCTCGAGCGACTGCACCCGCAGCGAGGCCCAGCGACGGGCGGCCAGGCCGGCAGAGCCTGTGGGGTGGGATGCAGGCGGGCCACCGGACACCTCGAGCGCGTGCCGCGCACCGCCCGCCTGGAGCTCCACACGCGCCCGGGGTGCCGTCAGCACGCCCGCGACCTGGATCACTCCTTCACGCATCCGGCTCGCGTCGACCTGGAGCGCGCGCGCGTGCAAGCTGTCCGCCTGCACGGCCGGCGCAGGCGATTGCCGCAGCGCGCGGGCCGCCTCGCGCGGCGGCAGGGACAGCAGATCCAGGTGGCGGCCGCCCGGGCTGGCGGCGGAAAGGGCACGCAGTCGCGCCACGTCCGCGCCGGGGGCGGCGCTCAGGGTGTGCAGCGGGATGGCCGAGGCGGGCAGGGCGGCGCCGGCACCCCAGTTGGCCAGGCCGTCGCTCACGAGCAGCGCCACGGTGGTGCGCGGGTCCAGGCCTGCAGGCGGCAGCCAGGCTGCCGCATCGCTGGCCCCGTCCTGCGGTTCAGCCTCTATGGCCTGTCGCAGCGCGTGCCAGTCGCCACCGCGGATGACGAAGTCGCGTGGCGGCTCGGCGCGGTCGCGGGCGACGATGAGCGTCACCGTCACGCGGGGCAGACTGCGCAGGTAGGCCTCCAGTGCCTGCATCTCCAGGGCCCGGTTGCGCCCGGCTGCCGAGCCCGAGGCATCCCACAGCAGCACGACGCGCTCGGGTGCGGGACGCGTTGCTTCGGCCACGCGCCAGGGCACCTCGGCCACGAAGTAGCGCTCGCCCTCGAAGAGGTCCAGGCTCACCTGCGCGCTTGCCGGGGGCCTCCAGCGCCATCTGGCGGGCTCTCCCGCCAGCCGCTGCACCCCCGCACCCGGCAGGCCCAGGACCTCCACCTGGAGGTCGGGCCGCGGCGAGGCCGGGCCGGAAGGCCCGGTGGGCGGCGCGAAACTCAGGAAGCCGTCACGGTCGGGCCGCAGCGCCTCGGTGATTTCCAGGCGGACCTGACGCGGGCGCCCTGGCTGAAGCGGGAAGACGCGCAGGCGGAAGTTGCGGCCGGCCGTCTGCTCCAGCAAGGCGGGATCGGCCTGGAGGCTGACCGTGCGCTCGAAGGCCTGCCGTGCGCGGGTCTTGTCCACGACCGCGGCGGGCAGCATGGCCGGCCCGTCCAGACTCTGCAGGGCCAGACCCGTGATGTCCTGGCCCGGGCCCAGCGGGAACTCGAGCTGTCCCTCGAGCTCCCGGGCGTTGGGGTTGCGAAATGTCAGCGTGAGCTCGGTGACGGCCAAAGCCCCCTGCACCCGGGCGCGTACCTGCGTGGCTGTCCACTCGATCGGGCGCTCGCTGGGGGCCGCGCGCATCAGTGCCGGAGCCGTGGCGGGGGTTGGCGTGGTGGGCTGGGCCAACGCTGCCAGGGAGGCGCTCAGGCCCATGAGGAAGCAGGCACCCAGGCGGGCGACCCCGCAGGCCATCCCTCCGGCGATCCCGCCGACCCCCCATCTGGCCCCCGATCGGGCGTCCCCACGGGCGAGCTCAGGCGCCCGTGCCGCTGCGGCGGCCGGCCGGCTTGACGCCCCCAGCCTGGGTGCCCACCCGATCGGTGAATCAGACACGGTCCTCATGCTCCCCTGTGCCGCGCGGCCGGCTGAATCGAGGCGACGCCGGCAGCGCGCACCCTATCATCATGGATCGCGATCCACGTTCGGATCATGGTGTCAAACAGGCTCGGGTGGAGCCCAAGGAGACCCCTCGTGCGGTGGGTTGTGCGTCTGGGTGGGATCGTGGCAGGGCTGCTCCTGCTGGCCGTGCTGGCGGTGGCCGCCTACATCTGGCGGGCGGCTCCGCGGGTCGAGGGTGAACTGGTGCTGCCAGGCCTGAAGGCCGAGGTGCTGATCGAGCGCGATGTCCACGGCATCCCCAGCATCCGCGCGCAGAGCCTCGAAGACGCGCTCTACGGGCTGGGCGTGGTGCACGCGCAGGACCGCCTGTGGCAGATGGAGGTGCACCGCCGCATCGGCGCCGGGCGCCTTGCCGAGGCTTTCGGGCAGCCGGCCCTGAACAACGACCGCTTCCTGCGGGCCCTGGGGGTGCGCCGCGCCGCGCAGGCGCAGTGGGAGCGCGCCTCGCCCGCGAGCCGCGCGGCGCTGCAGGCCTACACCGATGGCGTGAACGCGGTGCTGCGCGAGGCCCTGGGCGCGCGCCCGCCCGAGTTCCTCGTGCTGGGCATCCAGCCCGAACCCTGGAGCCCCGTGGACAGCCTGGCCTGGGCGGTGATGATGGCCTGGGACCTCGGCGGCAACTGGACCGCCGAGATGCAGCGCCTGCGCCTGTCGGCCAGGCTCCCGCGCGAGCGCGTCGACGAATTCCTGCCGCCCTACCCGGGCGATGCCGCGCTGGCCGTGCGGGACTACCCGGCTCTCTACCGCGAGCTCGGCCTGAACCAGGGCGCCGTTCGCCAGGCCTGGCTGCAGCTGCCCGAGATCGCGCCGCCCTCGGGGATCGAGGGCATGGGCTCGAACAACTGGGTGCTGGCCGGCACCCGCACCACCACCGGCAAGCCACTCCTGGCCAACGACCCGCACCTGGGCCTGAACACCCCGGCGCTGTGGTACTTCGCGCGGCTCAAGGCGCCGGGCCTGGAGATGGCCGGGGCCACGATGCCGGGCCTGCCGGGCATCGTGCTGGGCCAGAACACGCGCCTGGCCTGGGGCTTCACCAACACGGGCCCCGACGTGCAGGACCTCTACATCGAGGAGGTGGTGCCCACCGAGCCCGCGCGCTACCGCACGCCACAGGGCACCGAGCCCTTCGAGGTCTTCGAGGAAACGATCCGCGTACGGGGGGGTGAGGCGGTGACGCTGAAGGTACGCCGCACGCGCCATGGCCCGGTGATCTCGGATGCGGGCACACTCAACGACGCACTGGGCGCGCGCCACGTGCTGGCGCTGCGCTGGACGGCGCTGGACGCCGACAACGACGCCATGGCCGCCTCGCTCACCATGATGCGGGCGCAGTCGGTGAGCGCCTTCGTGCAGGCCGCGCAGGGGTGGATCGCACCGATGCAGAACATGGTGGTGGCCGACGCCGATGGCGCGATCGCTTTCGTAGCCGCCGGGCGCGTGCCGCTGCGCAGCCCCGAGAACGACCTGCGCGGCCTGGCCCCCGCCCCGGGCTGGGACGCCCGCTACGACTGGGTGGGCTGGGTGCCTGCCGGCGAGACCCCGCGCGAGAAGGACCCCGCGCGCGGCTGGATCGCCACGGCCAACCAGCGCATCCACGATGCGGCCTACCCCCACTTCATCACGAGCGACTGGTCGCTGCCCTACCGGCAGCAGCGCATCGAGCAGCTGCTGCAGTCGCGCGAGCGTCACTCCATCGAGGATCTGGCGCGCATGCAGGCCGACCAGAAGTCGCTGGCCGCCCCGCGCTTGCTGCCGTGGTTGATGCGTGCGGCGTCGTCTGCCTCGCCGCACCCACTGGCCGCGGCGGCGCGCAAGGAGCTCGAAGGATTCGACGGCACGATGGCCGCCGACCGGGCTGCGCCGCTCGTGTTCTGGGCCTGGCAGCGCGCCCTGGCGCGCGCCGTGCTGGCCGACGAAGCCGGCGCCCCGCTGTTCGAGCGCAGCTTTTCGGGCCGCACCTTCCAGGACACGCTCGAAGGCATCCTCGAGCGCAACGATGCCTGGTGGTGCGACGACAAGACCACGCCCGTGGCCGAGACCTGTGCGCAGCAGGTGGACCGGGCGCTGGCGGTGGCGCTCGATGAGCTCTCCGCCCGCTTCGGGCCGGACCCGTCGAAGTGGCGCTGGGGCGATGCGCACCGCGTGCACGCCGAGCACCGCCCCTTCTCCAACGTGGCGCCGCTGGCGCCGCTCTTCCACCTCTCCGTGCCCGTGGGCGGCGACACCTACACCGTCAACGCCATGCGCGTGGGCCTGGGAGACGCCGACGCGCGGCGCTACCGCACCACGCACGGCCCGAGCCTGCGCGCGCTCTACGACGTGGCCGACCGCAGCCGCTCGCGCGTGATGCACTCCAGCGGCCAGAGCGGCCTGCCCTGGGCTGGTGCCTACCGCGCCTTCCTGCAGCCCTGGGCGGCGGGCGAGTACGTGCCGCTGTGGCCCGTGGGGGCAGAAGCGCGCAAGGCGGGCACGCTTCTCTTGAAGCCCGCAGGGAGCTGAGCGTCGCTTAGCGACCGGGACCGGGACCGGGACCGGGCTTCATCCTTGCAAATCCAACGTCTGGTGTTCGATTTGCAAGGATCATTCAGCACTCAGTCCTTTACGAGCCGTCCGAGTCCGAACGCCCGAAACCGGGCACACTGTCGGGTTTTCCCCAGCCGCCTTGCCCGTGTTCCAGCGTTTCGAACGCCTCGTCGACCCCTATCCGGCCGCCCCCCCGCCCCGGATGCCCCAGCGTTTCTGGCCCTTCTTCTGGGCCTGCAGCGCGGGGATGCGCCCGTACATCGCCCTGATGACGCT
Organism: Rubrivivax sp.; assembly: GCA_046081145.1. GTDB lineage: Bacteria > Pseudomonadota > Gammaproteobacteria > Burkholderiales > Burkholderiaceae_C > Rubrivivax. The sequence goes on along the minus strand of JBJTVI010000568.1, from coordinate 702 downwards.
GTTCTCGGCGGCCATCGGCGCCTTCGAGGCGCTGCTGTTCGCGATGATGGGGCGCATCGTCGATTGGCTGGCCGCGGTGCCCCCGGCCGAACTCTGGGCGCGCGAGGGCGGCACGCTCGCGGTGCTGGCCGCGGTGCTGGCCGGGAGCATCGTGCTGGCGGCGCTGCAGACGATGTTCAAGCACCAGGCGCTGTCGGGCAACTTCCCGATGCGCCTGCGCTGGAACTTCCACCGCCTGATGCTCGGCCAGAGCATGGGCTTCTACCAGGACGAGTTCGCTGGCCGCATCGCCACCAAGGTGATGCAGACGGCGCTGGCCGTGCGCGACACCTGGATGATCCTCACCGACATCCTGCTGTACGTGGTCATCTATTTCGTCACGATGGTGGCGGTGCTCGGGGACTTCCGGTTGTGGATGGTGGCGCCGTTTGCCGGCTGGCTCGTGCTGTACATCGTCTCGATGCGATTCTTCGTGCCGCGCCTGGCGCGCACCGCGCAGCAGCAGGCCGACGCGCGCTCGCTGATGACGGGCCGCGTGACCGACGCCTACACCAACATCGCCACCGTCAAGCTCTTCTCGCACGCCAACCGCGAGGTGGGCTTCGCGCGGGCGGCGATGCAGGATTTCCTGAAGACCGCCTACGCGCAGATGCGGCTGGTCAGCGGCTTCGAGATCGTCAACCAGGTGCTGTCGGTGCTGCT
>JBJTVI010000567.1:0-2692 GCA_046081145.1 Rubrivivax sp. | reverse complement strand
CATGGCAGCCCCCACGATCATGAGGGGGGGGTCTTGGGTGGGGGTCGTGGGGAATGGGATGGCGAAAGGAGCGAGATGGTAACGGGGCGGGGATCGGAGCCGGCGACGGGTCCCGCCCTACACTGCGCAACGCCGCCTGGGGCTCAACCGGTGCGGCTGCCCGATGGCCCGGATGGCCCGCATGCCCACCTTCGCACCCGAACCCCGCCTCCCGCTGCCCGCGGCCGAGATGCTCGACCGTGGCGCCCGGGGCGAGGCGCTGCGCATCGACGAGCTTGCGCTGCACGGGGCGGGCGTGCTCGGGTTGAGCCACTTCCCCGGGCGCTGCGGCGTCGATGGCCGTGCTCGCCACTGGCGCCGCAGCGTCCAGGCCGATCTGCAGGCGATCCTCGGCTGGGGCGCCTCGGCCGTGCTGTCTCTCGTGGAAGCCCAGGAGTTCAGGCGCTACGGCGTGCCCGACCTCGGCGCGCGCGTGCGCGAGCAGGGCCTGCGCTGGCACCACCTGCCGGTGCCCGACATGGGCGTACCCACCGGCGGCACGCCCTTCGGGCAGCAGCCTGAACTGCAGGCGGTGCGGGCCGCGCTCGGGCGCGGCGAGCGCGTGCTCGTGCACTGCGCCGCCGGCCTCGGGCGCACCGGCACGCTCGCCGCGGGCCTGCTCGTGGCACAGGGCCTTTCTCCGCAACAGGCCATCGAGGCCGTGCGCCGCGTGCGCCCGGGCACGCTCGAGACGCCCGGGCAGGAGGCCTGGGTGCACGCGCTCCGCCACGCTGACGGGGCTGCCGGGGTGTGAGCACGGCACCGCGCCTGCGCGTGGCCTTCGTGCTCGTGCCCCGCTTCACGCTCACCGCCTACGCCGGCTTCGTCGATGCGCTGCGGCTGGCCGCCGACGAGGGCGACCTCAGCCGCCAGCGCCTGATCCACTGGGCGGTGCTCGGCCACGAGCCCGTCACCTCGAGCTGCGGGGCCACCGTGCTGCCCACCGCGGCGTTGGCCGACCCCGCGGAGTGGGATTGCATCGTGGTGGTGGGCGGGCTGCTGCACGGCGGCCAGAAGGTCCCCCCCGCGGTCACGCGCTTCCTGCGCGAGGCGGCGGCGCGCGGGCGGCGCCTCGTGGGCCTGTGCACCGGCTCCTTCGTGCTGGCGCGCGCCGGGCTGATGCAGGGGCACGTGGCCTGCGTCAGCTGGTTCCACCGCGCCGACTTCGAGGCCGAGTTCCCGCAGCATCGGGTGGTCTCCAACCGCATGTTCGTGGTCGACCGGGAGAGGCTGACCTGCGCCGGCGGCACGAGCGTGGTGCACCTGGCGGCGCACCTGATCGAGCAGGCGCTGGATCGTGCCAGCGCCACCAAGGCGCTGCGCATCCTGATCGAGGACCAGCCGCTTCCGGCCACCGCGCTGCAGCCTGAGGAGGTGCTCACCGAGCGCGCCACCGACCCGCTGGTGCGCAAGGCGATGCTGATGCTCGAGCAGCGGCTGCACGAGCCACTGGCGGTGCAGGCGCTGTGCGGGCCGCTGGGCCTGGGGCGGCGCCAGCTCGAGAGGCGCTTTCGGCTCGACGTGGGCCTGAGCCCGGCGGCGTACCGGCTGCAGCTGCGCCTGCAGCGCGCGCGCTGGCTGCTCGTGCACACCGATCTGGACGTGGCGGCGGTGGGGGTGGAGTGCGGCTTTGGCGACGCCGCTCACTTTGCGCGAGCGGTGCGGCGCAGCTTCGGGTGCGGCCCGCGGGCCCTGCGCGTGGCGGGCCGGCAGCCTCAGTCCACCACCACCCCGTCGGCCGGCGACCAGCACAGCTGAAGCGCCTGCCCGGCTCCGGCAGCGTGGCACCCCCCGACGGCATCGTCACCAGCAGGCGCTGGCCACCCTCGGCGTGTACCTCCACATCGGTGGAGGGGCCGAGATAGGTGACGCTGCGTACCGTCACGGGCAGCGCGTTGAGCCCCTCCGGCGCCGAGGCGGCCAGCCGGGCCTGCTCCGGGCGGAAGCACAGGGCCGCCGGCCCGGCGGGACGATCGCCGCCGAAGCCGAAGGCCCGGCCATCAGGGGTCTCGAAGCGGCCCGGTGCGCTCGCGCGGCCTTCGAGCAGGTTGCACTGGCCGATGAAGGTGGCCACGAAGCGCGAGGCCGGGCGCTTGTAGAGGTCTTCGGCCGAGCCGAGCTGTTCCAGCCGCCCCTGGCTCATCACGCCGATGCGGTCGGCGATGGCCATGGCCTCTTCCTGGTCGTGCGTGACGAAGACGGAGGTGATGCGCGCCTGCCGCTGCAGCTCGCGGATCTCGGTGCGCATCTGCGTGCGCAGCTTGGCATCGAGTGCCGAGAAGGGCTCGTCGAGCAGCAGCACATCGGGCTCCACCGCCATCGCGCGGGCCAGGGCCACGCGCTGCTGCTGCCCGCCCGAGAGAGCCTTGGGCTGGCGTTCGGCCAGGGCCTCGAGCTGCACCCAGCGCAGCATCTGCTCGATCTTCCTGCGCTTGCGCTCGGCATCCCAGCCGCGCACGCGCAGGCCGAACTCGATGTTGCGAGCCACCGTCAGGTGCGGGAACAGCGCGTAGCCCTGGAATACCATGCCCACGTTGCGCCGGTGCACGGGCAGGGCCGTCACGTCGCGCTCGCCGAAGCGCGCGGTGCCTTCGGTGGGCGCCACGAAGCCGCCGATCATGCGCAGCGTGGTCGTCTTGCCGCAGCCGCTGGG
>JBJTVI010000566.1:0-3328 GCA_046081145.1 Rubrivivax sp. | reverse complement strand
AGCGCGCGGCCACGGCGGCTTGCAGCTCCGTCAGCGGCCGCAGGCCGCGGCCCACGCCCGCGCGCACGATGAGGGCCGCCATGAGGATCAGCAGCACCTGGGGCAGCAGCACGGCCGCGAGGATCTCGCGCGCCATCGCGTCGCGGCGCTGGCGGGTCTCGGTCACGCGCAGCCGGGCACTCGACGAAGCCGTTTCGGGCAGGTCGATCGTGAGACCGCCCGAGGCGTCGCGGCGCACCTGCAGCGAGAGCTCCTGCGCCACCTCCAGCAGCGCCTTGTCGTGCGCCTGCTGGGCGAAACGGTGCGCCAGGCCGTAGCTGATGCCGGCATCGACGACGAGCAGCGCCAGCAGCGGCACCAGCAGTGCGCGCAGCAACTGGCTGCGCAGCAGCGGGCCCGAGGCCTGCGGTGCCTCCCCTTCAGCGCGCATGCTCGACGAGGTAGCCCATGCCGCGGATGGTGCGGATGTCCAGGCCGCTGGCCTCGAGCTTCTTGCGCAGCCGGTGCACCAGCACCTCCACCGCGTTGCTCGAGAGCGCCTCCTCCCAGCCGTAGAGGTGGTCGATGAGCTGCTGCTTGGTGACCACGCGGCCCACCCGCATCAGCAGCATCTCGGCCATCGCGAACTCGCGCGAGGTGAGCTCAACCGGCTGCCCGTCGCAGTACAGGCGCCGGCCCGCCACGTCCACGCGCAGCCGGCCATGCACGATCTCCGGGTTGGGCGCGTCGTGCGCACGCCGGATCAGGGCGCGCACCCGCGCCTCGAGCTCGAAGAGGTGAAAGGGCTTGGTGAGGTAGTCGTCGGCCCCGCCGTCCAGCCCGGCCACGCGGTCTTCCACCCCGTCGCGCACGCTGAGCATCAGCACCGGCAGGCGCGAGCGCCGCGCGCGCAGGCGGCGCAGCACTTCGAAGCCGTCGAAGACGGGCAGCCCGATGTCCAGGATGGCGAGGTCGAACTCGTCGGTGGCCAGTGCCGCATCGGCCTGGGCGCCGTCGCGCGCCACATCCACCACGTGCGCCGACTGCGTGAGCGCGCGGCTGATGGCGTCACCCAGCATCGCATCGTCTTCGGCGAGCAGGATCCTCATCGGATCGGTCCTCCCTCGTCCACCCTCGTCCTCCCTCGTCCAGCCTCGTCCACCTTCGTGGTTGGCCCGGCTTCACGGGCTTCACCCCGGCTACTATCGTAGCGGTGCCGTTGCCCGGCGGTGCACCGCCCGTGCGGGCGGTGCTAAACCAGGATCGATCACGGCCCCTGAACCGCACGCTGCGCCCTGCCTGCCCCCTCGCATCCTTTTCCTGCCCCGCCCGCCCCGATGCTGCACCCGACCCTCGCCCGCTGGAACCCCTTTCGCGGGCGCTACCGCGCGCTGTGGCGGCTGCTCGTGGTGTTCCTCGTGCTCAACGGCGCGGTGCGCATCGGGCTCACGCTGTGGAACCAGGACGCCACGCTGCTGCTGCCGTGGCGCCTGATGCCGGCACTGGCCATCGGTGCCGGGTTCGATGCGGCGGTGGGGCTGGCCGCGCTCGCGCCGCTGGCCTGGCTGATGGCGGTGTGGCCGCGCAACGGCCTGGGCGGGGACCGCTCGCTGCGCGTGGTGCTGGCCCTGCTGCTGGCGCCGCTGGCGGGGCTGGCGGCCTTCGTGGCGTTCTCGGAATTCACGTTCTGGAACGAGTTCGCCTCGCGCTTCAACTTCATCGCGGTGGACTACCTGCTCTTCACGAACGAGGTGATCGGCAACATCCGTGAGTCCTACAACCTGCCGCTGCTGCTGGGCGGCGTGGCCGGGGTGGCGCTGCTGCTGTGGGGCGTGGCCTGCGCCTGGGCCCTGGCCCCGCTGGCGGCACGCCGGGCCTGGGCCGCGGCGCCGGCTGCGCGCGTGCGCCACTGGCCGCGCGCGCTGGCGCTGGGCCTCGTGGCCCCAACGCTCGCGCTCACCGCCTGCGATGTGCGCCTCAAGGAGTTCTCCGGCAACAGCCAGCTCAACGAGCTGGCCGGCAACGGCTACTTCGACTTCCTGCACGCCTTCCGGCACAACGAGATCGACTACGACCGCTTCTACCGCACGCTGCCGCGCGAGGTGGCGGCAGCCCGGCTCGCGCCGCGCCTGGCGCCGGCGGGCGACCCGGCCGCGCCGCGCCCCTTCGAGCGCGAGATCCGGGCCGAGGGCGAGCTCAAGCCGCTCAACGTCGTACTCGTGTCCATCGAGAGCTTCAGCGCCTCGTTCATGGGCGCCTTCGGCAACACCCAGGGCCTGACTCCACGCATGGACGCGCTGGCGCGCCAGGGGCTGCTCTTCACGCAGATCTACGCCACGGGCACGCGCACGGTGCGCGGCCTGGAGGCGCTCACGCTCTCGGTGCCGCCCACGCCGGGTCACTCGATCGTCAAGCGGCCGAACAACGAGGGGCTCTTCACGCTCGGCTCGGTGCTGGCCGAGCGGGGCTGGGAGCCCATTTACCTCTACGGCGGCTACGGCTACTTCGACAACATGAACGCCTTCTTCGGTGGCAACGGCTACACGGTGATCGACCGCACGGCCCTGCGCAAGGAGGAGATCGATTTCGAGAACATCTGGGGCGTGGCCGACGAGAACCTGTTCGCGCTGGCGCTGCGCGAGCTCGATGCGCGCCACGCCAAGGGGCGGCGCTTCTTCGCCCACGTGATGACCACCTCCAACCACCGGCCCTACACCTACCCCGAAGGGCGGATCGACATCCCGAGCCACACCGGGCGCGAGGGCGGGGTGAAGTACACCGACTATGCCATCGGCCGCTTCATCGACGAGGCGCGCAAGCGCCCCTGGTTCGCGCAGACGCTCTTCGTCTTCGTGGCCGACCACACGCACCAGGCCCGCGGCAAGCAGGATCTGCCGCTGCCGGCCTTCCACATCCCGCTGGTCTTCTACGCCCCGGGCCTGATCGCACCGGGGCGCAACGACACGCTGGCCTCGCAGATCGACGTGGGGCCGACGCTGCTCGGGGCGCTGAACGTTTCGTACCGCTCGCGCTTCTTCGGCCACGACATCCTGCGCGAGGGTGCGGCCAACCCGCGCGCGCTGATGGCTCACTACCAGACGGTGGGCTACTACCGCGACGGGCGCATGGTGGAGCTGCGCCCGAACCGGCGCCAGCGCGTGATCGACCCCGCATCGGGTGCGGTGATCGAGGATGCGGCGGCCACTGCGCTGGCCGAGGAGGCCGTGAGCCACTACCAGCTAGCGGCGCAGGCCTTCCGGCGCGGCGAGCTGCGGCGCGAGCCCGCGCCCCGCTGAGGGGGCGCGAGTCCGCCTACCTTCTCGCCGCGAGGGAGGTGCGGCCTGCGGGA
>JBJTVI010000565.1:0-3527 GCA_046081145.1 Rubrivivax sp. | reverse complement strand
GCTGATGCCGCGCACCTTCATGACGCACGAGGCCCGCTGGTTCCCGGAGGGCTCGCTGGCCGATCTGCCCGACATCGATGCGGGCCGCCGCGCGAACCCGCCCACCCACCGCATCCTCGGCTGGGCCCTCGAGCCCGGGGATGCCGTGGCCTTCCACATGCTCACGCTTCACGCGGCAGGCGGCGTCGAGGCGGGGCGCCGGCGCCGGGTGTTCTCGGTCCGGTTCCTGGGTGACGACATGCGCCATGCGCCGCGGCGCTGGAAGACTTCGCCGGATTTTCCAGGGCTGGCCACCGAGTTGCCCGCGGGCGCCGAGATGGCGCATCCGCTCTTTCCGCTGCTGTTTCCGTGAGCGCGGGCCCCGCCTCGATCCTGCGCCATGCGCACCTGGCCACGCTGGCCGAACGCGAGGGCTGGGGGCGCGTGGAAGATGGCGCGATCGTGCTGCAGGAGGGACGCATCGCCTGGATCGGCCTGGATGCGCAGCTGCCCCGCGAGCTGGCGCGCGAGGGCCTGGCCGAGTGCGACCTCCAGGGTGCGCTGCTCACCCCCGGCCTGATCGACGCGCACACGCACCTCGTCTACGGCGGCGACCGCGCCAGCGAGTTCGAGCTGCGCCTGCAAGGCGCCACCTACGAGGAGATTGCCCGGGCGGGCGGGGGCATCCGCTCCACCGTGGCGGCCACGCGGGCGGCCAGCGAAGACGCCCTGTTTGCCGGTGCCGTGCAGCGCGCGCAGGCACTGATGGCCGAGGGCGTGACGACGATCGAGATCAAGTCGGGCTACGGGCTGGCGCAGGCGCACGAGGCGCGCTGCCTGGCCGTGGCCAGGCGCCTGGGCCGCGCGCTGCCGCTGACGGTACGCACGACCTCGCTGGGTGCGCACGCCCTGCCCCCCGAATTCGCGGGAAGCGCCGACGCCTACATCGACGCCGTGTGCGAGTGGCTGCCTGCGCAGCACGCAGCCGGCCTGGTGGACGCCGTGGACGCGTTCTGCGACACGATCGGCTTCACGCCGCAGCAGACCCGGCGCGTCTTCGAGGCCGCGCACGCGCTCGGTCTGCCGGTGAAGCTGCATGCCGAACAACTGAGCAACCAGGAGGGGGCGCCGCTGGCCGCGCAGTTCGGGGCCCTCAGCTGCGATCACCTCGAGCACCTCTCCCCCACCGGCGTGGCCGCCATGCGCCAGGCGGGTACGGTGGCGATGCTGCTGCCTGGCGCCTTCTACTTCCTGCGCGAGACGAAGCTGCCCCCCGTGGCGGCCCTGCGCGAAGCGGGTGTGCCGATGGCGCTGGCCACCGACCACAACCCGGGCTCCTCACCCGCACTCTCGCTGCTGCTCATGCTCAACATGGGTTGCACGCTGTTTCGCCTCACGCCCGAAGAGGCCTGGCGCGGCGTGACGGTGCACGCTGCCCGCGCGCTTGGGCTGAGCGATCGGGGCGCACTCGCGGTCGGCCAGCGGGCCGATCTGGCACTGTGGGATGCCGGCCACCCGCGCGAGCTCGCCTACCGCTTCGGCCACAACCCCAGCCTGGGCGCGTACGTGGCGGGCGCGCAGCGGCCGCCCACGCTCCCCGCGCCTGCCACGGAAACACCCCGATGAGCTTCAGCCTGCACCGCGGCACCACGCCGCTGCTGATCAGCCTGCCCCACGTGGGCACACAACTGCCTGACGAACTGAAGCCCCTGCTGGTGGAGCGGGCGCTGGCCACCGAAGACACCGACTGGCACCTGGAGCGCCTGTACGCCTTCGCCCGGGAGCTGGGCGCAAGCCTCATGGTGCCGTTGGAAAGCCGCATCGTCATCGACCTCAACCGCGGCAGCGACAACCAGCCGATGTACCCGGGCCGCAACAACACCGAGCTATGCCCGACGCGCTTCTTCACCGGCGACCCGATCTACCGTGAAGGCTGTGCGCCCGATGAGGCGGAGATCCGCGCGCGGGTGGCACTTCACTGGCAGCCGTATCACGACGCACTGGCCACCGAGCTGCAGCGCCTGAAGGCCGCACACGGCCACGCCGTGCTCTTCGACGCCCACAGCATCAAGGTCGAGCTGCCCTGGCTCTTCGAGGGGCAGCTGCCCGACCTCAACCTGGGCACGGCCGAGGGCCACAGCTGCGGCCCCTCGTTGCGCGCGGCCGTCTGCGCCGTCTTCGAGCGCCAGACGCGCTACAGCCACGTGCTGGACGGCCGCTTCAAGGGCGGCCACATCACGCGCCACTACGGCCGCCCGCACGAAGGGGTGCACGCGGTGCAGCTGGAGATGGCCTGGCGCGCGTACATGGAAGAGTCCCCGCCGTACCTCTGGCACGAGGCGCGCGCGGCGGCCATCACGCCGCTGCTGCGCGAGATGGTGCAGGTGATGGTGGATTGGCAGTGAAGCGGCTGCACGCCCCGCACGCCTGGGTCGACGGGCGCTGGCAGCCCGACGTGCTGCTCGAGGTGGCCCCCGATGGCACCTGGGCTGCCGTGAGGCCCGGTGTGGCCGAGCCGGGAGACGAGGTGCACCGGCTGTCGGGGCCTGTGCTGCCCGGCCTCGTGAACGCCCACAGCCACGCCTTCCAGCGCGCCTTTGCCGGGCAAGCCGAGCGGCGCGAGGGGGCGCACGACGACTTCTGGAGCTGGCGCGACCGCATGTACGCGGTGGCGTTGCGCATCGGCCCGGCCGAACTGCAGGCGGTGGCCACCACGCTCTACCGCGAAATGCTGGCGGGTGGCTACACCCAGGTGTGCGAGTTCCACTACCTGCACCATGCGCCCGATGGGCAACCGTACCCGGATCGCTGCGCGATGGCGCGTGCCCTGGCCGAGGCGGCACAGGCCACCGGCATCGGCCTGACGCTGCTGCCCGTGCTTTACGAGCGGGCCGGCTTCACACAGCCGCACTTGCGTGATGACCAGCGGCGCTTTGCGACCACGGTCGACGAGGTGCTGGCGATGCGCGACACCATCCGCAACTGGGCTTTGCCCCGCGTGACGGCAGGTGTGGCCATCCACTCGCTGCGGGCGGCGCGCGCGGATTCGATCGTGGAGCTCGCGCTGCGCTGCGCCGACGACCCCGGCCCGATCCACGTGCACGTGGCCGAGCAGACGGGCGAGGTCGACGATTGCCTGGCCGCCACCGGGCACCGGCCGATCCAGTGGCTGTGCGAGCAGGTGAAGCTGGACGCGCGCTGGCAGCTCGTGCACGCCACCCACGCCACTGCGCAGGAGATCGAGGCCGTCGCGCGAAGCGGCGCAGGGGTGGTCGTGTGCCCCACCACCGAGGCCAACCTGGGCGACGGCCTCTTCGACCTGCCCGGGTGGCTGGCCAGCGGCGTGCCTCTTTCGATCGGCTCGGACAGCCACGTGAGCCGGCAGTGGCCGCGCGAGCTGCAGCTGCTCGAGTACGGCCAGCGCCTGGCGCTGCGCCGGCGCAACGTGGCGGCGGCACCGCAGCTCGGCCAGGCATCGACCGCGCAGCGGCTCTTCGAGTGCGTGCTGCACGGCGGTGGCCGGGCCGCGGGAGGGGCCCGCCAGGGCC
>JBJTVI010000564.1:0-6827 GCA_046081145.1 Rubrivivax sp. | reverse complement strand
TTCGTCTCGGCCACGCTGCTGCCCATGGGCAGCGAGCCCGCGGTCTTCGGCCTGGTCAAGCTCGACCCGGCCCTCTTCTGGCCGGCGGTGCTGGTGGCCACCGCCGGCAACACGCTGGGCGGCGCCGTCACCTGGTGGATGGGCTACGGCGCCGAGCGGGCCTACGAGCGGGTGGCCGGTCGCCGGCCAGCCGAGGCGCGGGCGCTAGCCTGGCTCGAGCGCTTCGGCCCGAAGGCCTGCCTGCTGAGCTGGCTGCCGGTGGTGGGCGACCCGCTGTGTGCGGTGGCGGGCTGGCTGCGCCTGCCCTTCTGGCCCTGCGTGGTCTACATGGCCCTCGGCAAGCTGGCCCGCTACGTGACGATGACGGCGGCGCTGCTGTGGGTGTTCCCGGGCCGATTCGTGCCTTGAACCGCGAGTTGTCCCGGGCTTGGGCTTGCCTGGGCCCCGACATGACCGCGATCCCCGGCGGCCCGCCCCGGCTCGGCACAATGGCGGGATGAGCCTCGCCACCCCCTCCTACGACCGCCTGGCCGCTGTCAACCGGCGCCTGCACCACCTCGGCCACCTCGGCTCGATCGCCGGCTGGGATCAGGCCTCCCAGATGCCCCCCAAGGGCAACGAGGCCCGTTCGGCCGCCCTGGCCGAGCTCGCCGGGCTGATGCACGGGCTTCGCACCGATCCCGGCCTGCCCGACGAGATGGCGCGCGCCGAGCAGGAGCCCCTGGACGATGTCCAGCGCGCCAACCTGCGCGAGATCCGGCGCAACTGGGAGCAGGCCAACGCGTTGCCCGGCGAGCTCGTGCAGCGTCGCACGCTGGCCGCGCGGCGCTGCGAGCACGCCTGGCGCACCCAGCGCCCGGCCAACGACTGGGCGGGCTTCCTTCCCAACCTTCGCGAGGTGCTGGCCGTGGCGCGCGAGGAGGCGGCACTGCTGGCCGAGCGCAGCGGCCTGTCGCGCTACGACGCGCTGATGGATCGTTTCGAGCCCGGGATGCGCAGCCAGACCGTGGCGCGGGTGTTCGGCGAGGTTCGCCAGTGGCTGCCCGCCCTGATTGCTCAGGTGGAGGCGCGGCAGGCTGCCGAGCCCGTGGTGGCGCCGGTGGGGCCCTTTCCGGTGGCGGCCCAGCGCGCGCTGTGCGAGCGCGTGATGAGGCTGCTCGGCTTCGATTTCGAGGCCGGGCGGCTGGATGTGAGCGCCCACCCCTTTTGCGGCGGCGTGCCCGAGGATGTGCGCATCACCACGCGCTTTCGAGAGGACGAGTTCCTCTCCAGCCTCATGGGCACGATCCACGAGACGGGCCATGCGCGCTACGAGCAGGGCCTGCCGCGCGGCTGGCTCGGCCAGCCGGTGGCCGAGGCACGCTCGATGGCGCTGCACGAGAGCCAGTCGCTGAGCTTCGAGATGCAGCTGGCCAGCCACCCCGGCTTCGTCGCCCTGCTCGCTCCGCTCGTGCGCGAGGCCTTCGGCGAGCAGCCGGCCTTCGAGACGGCCAACCTGCACCGGCTCGTCACGCGCGTGCAGCGCGGCCTCATCCGCGTGGATGCAGACGAGGTCACCTACCCGGCTCACGTGATCCTGCGCTTCGAGATCGAGCGCCCCCTGATCGAAGGCGAGATCGAGCCCGAGGACATCCCGGCCCTGTGGGACGCGAAGATGCAGGAACTGCTCGGGCTGGACACGCGCGGCAACTTCCGCGACGGGCCGATGCAGGACGTGCACTGGCCCGAGGCGCTGTTCGGCTACTTCCCGTGCTATTCGCTGGGTGCCATGTATGCGGCGCAGTGGTTCGCCACCATGCGCCGCCAGATTCCCGACCTGGATGCGCGCATCGGCCGGGGCGAGTTGCAGGGCGTCTTCGACTGGCTGCAGGCCCACATCTGGAGCCAGGGCAGCCGCCACACCACCGACGAGCTGGCGATCCGGGCCAGCGGCGAGCCGCTGAACCCGGCGCACCTGCGCGCGCACCTGCAGGCGCGCTACCTCGGGGCCTGAGCCGGCGCGGCGCGCTTGCGCGCGGGCGCGGTGCGCTTGGGCGCGGCCTGGGGCGTAGGCTTGGCTGCGGGTGCTGGCTTGGGCGCAGGCGCCGCACGCTTGCGGGTGCCTGTTGCAGCGCCCGCCGCAGTCCCCGCCGCCTTGGCCGGCCTTGCGGGCCTTGCCGCCGGGGCCGTGGGTGCCAGCTTATCCACGCGCGAAGCCAGCGCATCCAGCCGGGCCGCCAGGGCCTGCAGGTCGGCCGCCGTGGGCACGCCCAGCCGGCCGAGCGCCTTGGCCGTGCGCGACTCGAAGATCGACTCGAGCCTGTCCCAGTGCTCGCCCGCCTTGGCCGTGACCTCGCCGGCCATGCTGCTCATGCGCCCGGTCACCTCGCCGATCTTTTCCTCGGCCAGGCCCTGCGTCTTGCGCTGCAGCGCCATGCCTTCCTGGATCAGCGCCTCAAAGACCTTGCCCCCCTCGGCCTGCGCCTTGGCAAAGGCCCCCATGCCGGCCAGCCAGATCTGCTGGGCGGAATCCTTGACCATGCCGGCGAGTTCACCCTGCAGCAGCCCGCTGGGTGCAGCCGCCTGGGCCTCGGCGAGTTTCTTCAGCTTCTTGACCACGTGTGGCCCTCCGTTGGCGTTGACGAACCCCCACTGTAGGCGCCCCGGTCTAGAGAGCGCAGCCTAATCGCGCAACGGGCGTGCTCCCCGGCTGCATCCCGCGTCCATCCCGCATGCATCCGGCCTGCATCCGGCCTCCATCCGGCCGGTGGCCCGCCCCGCCTGGCTCCGGGAAAGCGCGCTCCGGCCCCGCGCACGCAGCGGCCGAGAATGCCGGCAGGAAGGGGCCCGGGCGGTTCCGGGCGGGAGACATCGATGCGTTACTTCGTCACCGGGGCCACCGGGTTCATCGGCAAGCGGCTGGTGCGCAAGCTGCTTGCGCGGCGCGGCACGGTCGTGCACTTCCTGGTGCGGCCCGGCTCGGAGGCCCGTGTGCCCGAACTGCTGGCCTACTGGGGCGCGAGCCGGGCACGCGCGGTGGCCGTCACGGGAGACCTGACTGCCCCGCGCCTGGGCGTGGGTGCCGAAGCCCTGGCCGCCCTGAAGGGCCAGGTGGACCACGTCTACCACCTGGCTGCCGTCTACGACCTCGGCGCCGACGAGGAGAGCCAGGTGCGGGTGAACGTGGAGGGCACGCGCCATGCGGTGGAGTTCGCGCGGGCGATCGCTGCCAGGCACTTCCATCACGTCAGCTCGATCGCGGCTGCGGGCCTGTACGAGGGGGTCTTCCGCGAGGACATGTTCGACGAGGCCGAGGGTCTCGACCATCCCTACTTCCAGACCAAGCACGAGTCCGAGAAGATCGTGCGGCGCGAGTGCAAGGTGCCATGGACGGTGTACCGCCCCGCCATGGTCGTGGGCGACTCGAAGACGGGCGAGATGGACAAGATCGACGGCCCGTACTACTTCTTCAAGCTCATCCAGAGAATGCGCCAGCTGCTGCCACCCTGGATGCCGGCCGTCGGCCTGGAAGGTGGGCGCATCAACATCGTGCCGGTGGATTTCGTCGTCGACGCCATCGACCACATCAGCCACCACCACCACGCGAGCGGGCGCTGCTTCCATCTGGTGGACCCGCAGGGCTACCGCGTGGGCGACGTGCTCGACATCTTCGCCCGCGCCGCGCACGCGCCCAAGATGAACCTCTTCGTCAACGCCGCGCTCTTCGGCTTCATCCCGCGCGGGGTGAAGAAGAGCCTGATGGCGCTGGCCCCCGTGCGTCGCATCCGAAACGCGGTGATGAAGGACCTCGGCCTGCCCGAGGACATCTTCACCTTCGTCAACTACCCCACGCGCTTCGATCGCCGCGGGACCGACGCCGCGCTCGAGGGCAGCGGCATCGAGTGCCCGAACCTGCACGACTACGCCTGGCGGCTGTGGGACTACTGGGAGCGCCACCTCGACCCCGATCTCTTCATCGACCGCAGCCTCAAGGGTGCGGTGGGCGGCAAGGTGGTGCTGGTCACGGGTGGCTCCTCGGGGATCGGCCTGGCCGCGGCCATCAAGTTCGCGCAGGCTGGTGCCGTCACCGTCATCTGCGGCCGCGATGCCGACAAGCTCGAGCAGGCCGAGCGCGAAATCCGGGCCGCCGCCGGTGGCGGGGCCACGGTGCACGGCTACAGCGTGGACATCGCCGACCCGGTCTCGTGCGAGGCCTTCCTTCGCACGCTGCAGGAGGCCCACGGCGGCGTGGACTTCCTCATCAACAACGCCGGGCGCTCGATCCGCCGCGCCATCGAGAGCAGCTACGACCGCTTCCACGACTACGAACGCACGATGCAGCTCAACTACTTCGGCTGCCTGCGCGTGACGATGGGGCTGCTGCCCGGGATGGTGGCCAGGAAGCGCGGGCACGTGGTCAACATCAGTTCGATCGGCGTGCTCACCAACGCCCCGCGCTTTTCGGCCTACGTGGCGAGCAAGGCGGCGCTGGACGCCTGGACGCGCTGCGCGAGCAGCGAGTTCGCCGACCAGGGCGTGACCTTCACGACCATCAACATGCCGCTGGTGCGCACGCCCATGATCGCGCCCACCAAGATCTACAACAACGTGCCCACCCTGAGCCCCGAGGAGGCCGCCGACATGATCGTGCAGGCCTGCGTCTACAAGCCCGTGCGGATCGCCACGCGCCTGGGGATCCTGGGCGAGGTGCTGCATGCGCTGGCCCCGCGCGTGGCGCAGATCACCATGAACACGAGCTTTCGCATGTTCCCCGACAGCGAGGCCGCGCGCGGCGACAAGGCCGGCAGGCCGCAGCTCTCTGCCGAGGCGGTGGCGCTGCAGCAGATGATGCGCGGCATCCACTTCTGAAGCGCTGCGGCGGGGGCCGGGCCTTTCCTACAATGCCCCTTCCGATGCCCCCTCCCGCCGCCTGCCGATGAACACGCCCGACGCCGCGCACAGCCTGGAACACATCACCCCCCGCGACCAGGCCGAGATCCTGGCGCAGGCGCTGCCCTACATCCGCCGCTACCACTGCCGCACGCTCGTCATCAAGTACGGCGGCAACGCCATGACCGACCCCGCGCTGCAGCAGGATTTCGCGGAGGACATCGTGCTGCTCAAGCTCGTGGGCATGAACCCGATCGTGGTGCACGGCGGCGGCCCGCAGATCGACGAGGCGCTGGCCAAGGTCGGGAAGAAGGGCACCTTCATCCAGGGCATGCGCGTGACCGACGAGGAGACGATGGAGGTCGTCGAGTGGGTGCTGGCCGGCGAGGTGCAGCAAGACATCGTGGGCCTCATCAATGCCGCAGGTGGCAAGGCCGTGGGCCTGACGGGCCGTGACGGCGGGCTGATCCGCGCGCGCAAGCTGCGCATGCTCGACCAGAAGGATCCATCGATCGAGCACGACGTGGGCCAGGTGGGTGAGATCACCGCCATCGATCCGGCCGTTGTCAAGGCGCTGCAGGACGACCAGTTCATCCCGGTCATCAGCCCGATCGGCTTTGGCGAGCACAACGAGAGCTACAACATCAACGCCGACCTGGTCGCGAGCAAGCTCGCCGAGGTGCTCAAGGCCGAGAAGCTGATCCTGCTGACGAACACGCCGGGCGTGCTCGACAAGTCGGGCCGGCTGCTGACCAACCTCTCGGCGCGCGAGATCGACACGCTCTTTGCCGACGGCACGATCAGCGGCGGCATGCTGCCCAAGATCAGCGGTGCGCTGGATGCCGCCAGGAGCGGCGTGAACGCCGTGCACATCATCGACGGGCGCGTGCCGCACGCGATGCTGCTGGAGATCCTGACCGACCAGGCCTACGGCACCATGATCCGGTCGCATTGAAGCCCGTGTTGAAGACGATCTGGCTCTTCGATCTCGACAACACGCTGCACGACGCCTCGCGGGCCGCCTTCGGGTACCTCAACCGCGAGATGACGGCCTACATCGTGCGCGAGCTCGGCACCACCGAGGCCGAGGCCGACGCGATGCGCAAGCGCTACTGGCACCGCTACGGGGCGACGCTGCTCGGGCTCATGCGCCACCACGGCGTGAAGGCTCCGCACTTCCTGCACCACACCCATCGCCTGCCCGGTCTCGAGCAGCGGGTGCAGGGGCACGCCCACGACTTCGCGGCGCTGCGCCGCCTGCGGGGCACGCGTCTCATCCTCACCAATGCGCCGGCGGCCTACACCGCGCGCGTGCTCGGCGTGCTGGGCATTGGCCACCTCTTCGACGACGTGATCGCGATCGAGGACATGCACATGTTCGGTTGCCTGCGGCCCAAGCCCGATGCGCGCATGCTGCGCGCGGTGGCGGCGCGGCTGCGTGTGCACCCCTCGCGCTGCACGCTGGTGGAGGACACCCTGGAGCACCAGAAGTCCGCGCGCAAGGTCGGCATGAAGACGGTGTGGATGCAGCGCTGGGCGCGACGGGCCCAGGCGGCCGGGACCACGGCGCCGCGCTGGCGCGGGGGCCGTCCCACCTACGTGGATCGCCGCGTATCGAGCCTGGCGCAGCTGCGGCGCGCGGCCTGAGCTCGGTGTTTTCCATCCCCGGCGGGGTGGGGCGGGCTGTGCCAGAATCTGCCGCCCTGCATGCTGCCTGCACCGATGTCCGAGACGCCTGACCTCGACACTGCCTTCGGTGCCGCCCCGAGGCCGCCCGCGGAGCCGGCACGCAAGCGCCCCAAGCCTGGCGAGCGGCGCGTGCAGATCCTGCAGGCCCTGGCCGCCATGCTCGAGCACCCCGGCGCCGAGCGCGTCACCACGGCCGCGCTCGCCGCCAGGCTGGAGGTGAGCGAGGCGGCGTTGTACCGGCACTTCGCGAGCAAGGCCCAGATGTTCGA
>JBJTVI010000563.1:0-4889 GCA_046081145.1 Rubrivivax sp. | reverse complement strand
GATGAGCTCGAGCTTTGCCAACCAGACGATCGCGCAGATCGAGCTCTACAGCCACGCCGACGCCTACGACGTGGGCAAGGTCTACGTGCTGCCCAAGCACCTGGACGAGAAGGTGGCCCGGCTGCACCTGAAGAAGGTGGGGGCGATGCTCACCGAGCTCACCGAGGAGCAGGCCGCCTACATCGGCGTGCCCAAGCAGGGCCCCTACAAGCCCGAGACCTACCGCTACTGAGGCCTGGCCCGGGGCAGGCGCGCCGGCCCGCGGGCCGGCGTGCACCGGGCGGCCGGGAGCCTCTCGCATGAGGATCGTCTTCATCGGCGCCGGCGGCATCGGCGGGTACTTCGGTGCCCGGCTGATCGCCGCGGGCGAGAACGTGGGCTTCGTGGCGCGCGGCGCGCACGCGCAGGCGATGCGCGATCACGGCCTGCGCGTGAGAAGCCCGATGGGTGACCTGCAGGTACCCGCGCCCGACGTGCACGAGGACCCGGCTGCGCTCGCCGCGGTCGGCGCGCCCGATCTCGTCGTGTTCGCGGTGAAGCTGCCCGATGCCGAGGCTGCGGCCGAGCGCCTGGCCCCGCTCGTGGGCCCCGGCACCGTGGTGCTGCCGCTGCAAAACGGGGTGGAGGCGGCCGAGCTGCTGGCCCGCCACGTGCCGGAGCGCGCCGTGGCCCTCGGGCTGGCCTACATCCCCACGAAGATCGCCGAGCCCGGCGTGATCGAGCACGGCGGGGGATTTGCGCGGCTGCGCTTCGGCGCGCTGCACCCTTCGCAGCAGGGCGTGCTCGAGGCCTTCCTCGGGGCCTGCGGGCGCGCCGGGATCGAAGCCGAGATGCCCGCCGACATCCGGCTGGCGAGCTGGGAAAAGTTCGTCTTTCTCACCGGGCTGTCGAGCCTCACCGCCCTCACCCGCGAAGCCGCGGGCGTGGTGCGCTCGCACGCCCCTACGCGCGAGTTGCTGCGCCAGGTGATGCACGAGGCCACCACGCTCGGCCGCGCCGAGGGCGTCGCCTTGCCCAAGGATTTTGCCGAGCGCCAGCTGGCCTTTGCCGACACGCTGCTGCCGGGCATGAAGGCCTCGATGCTGCACGACCTGGAAGCGGGCCGGCGCCTGGAGCTGCCGTGGCTGGCCGGGGCCGTCGTGCGGCGCAGCGCCGCGCGCGGCCTGGCCACGCCGGCTTGCAGCTTCATCTGCGCGGCGCTCGCACCCTTCGTGGACGGACGCCCCCGAGCCTGATCCGGGCGCGAGCGCGCCATCACCTCTGATCGGGGCACGTCTGCGCCCCAGGGAGATTGCCCATGCACACCCCGAGCCCCCGCACCCCCATCAGCTTCGAGTTCTTCCCGCCCAACACGCCCGTGGGCAGCGACAAGCTGCGCACGGTGGTGGGCGAGCTCGCCGCCACGCAGCCCGAGTTCTTCAGCGTCACCTACGGCGCAGGCGGCTCCACGCGCGAGAAGACACTCTCGACGGTGCAGCAGATCGCCGCCATGGGCTTCGAGGCCGCGCCGCACCTCTCGTGCGTGGGCAGCACCGAGGCGGGCATCGCCGAGATCCTGGCCACCTACCGCGAGCAGGGTATCCGCCGCCTCGTGGCGCTGCGTGGCGACCTGCCCAGCGGCACGGCCACCGCCGGCGAATTCCGCCACGCCGCCGACCTCGTGGCCTTCGTGCGGCGCACGCAGGGCGAGGATTGGCACATCGAGGTGGCCGCCTACCCCGAGTACCACCCGCAGCAGCGCTACGCGCGGCGCGACCTCGAGTTCTTCGCCGCCAAGGTGAAGGCCGGCGCCAACTCGGCCATCACGCAGTTCTTCTTCAACCCCGACGCCTACTTCCACTTCGTCGACGAGGCACGCGCGCTGGGCGTGGAGGTGCCGATCGTGCCGGGCATCATGCCGATCCACAACTTCGCCAAGATCGCCCAGTTCGCGCAGCGCGACGGCATCGAAGTGCCGCGCTGGGTGGCCCTCAAGATGGAGGGCTTCCTCGACGACGCGGCCAGCGTGCGCGCCTTCGGGCTGGACGTGGTGACGCGGCTGTGCGAGCGGCTGATCGCCGGCGGCGCGCCCTCGATCCACTTCTACACCCTCAACCAGTCCGGGCTCTCGCTGGAGATCTGCCGCCGGCTCGGCCTGGCCCCGGGGGCCTGAAGACGCGGCCTGCGCGCCACGCCCGGTCGTGAGCCGGCGCAACGCCGGGCCCGGCCGAGGCGCCTGGCGCAGCCGCCTTGAGAGGGCGAATCGCCGCGAGGGGGGTCGGCGGCTTCGAATGTGAACGCGATCCGATCCGTATCGGCCGCGCACCTTTCGAAGCCCCTTGCCAACCCCTTGCGCCGGAGTACCCATGCCCGCCCCGACCGAACGCCTTCTCGCCTGCAACCTTGCCCTGGCCGCTGCCTGCGCCCTGGCCCTGCCCGCACATGCCCAGGACAGCGGCAGCCTCTTGCTGCGCGCCCGCATCACCCATCTGGATTCCGCCAACGGCGACAGCACCGGGCTCAAGCTGAGCGTGAACAACAAGACCTACAGCTCCATCGACGCGAGCTGGTTCGTGGGCCCGAACGTGGCCGGGGAACTCTCGGTCTCCTCGGCGCAGCACCACACGCTGTACGCCAACGGCTCGCCCATCGGCACGCTGCGCCAGATGCCCGTCACGCTGTCGCTGCAGTACCACTACACGGGGCTTGCAGGCTGGCGCCCCTACGCGGGGCTGGGCGTGCACTACACGCGGCTGTCCTCGGTGAGCTTCGACCCCGTGGTCGTGACCACGCTCGGCCCGGATGTGGACCGCAGCAGCACCGGCCTGGCCGCGCAACTCGGCGCCGACGTGGCACTGGGCGGCGGCTGGCTGGTCAATGTGGATGCCCGCAAGGTGCAGATGCGCACCGACGTCTCCTCCTTCGGCTCGAAGGTGGGCACGCTCAAGATCGACCCGCTGCTGCTCAGCGTGGGGCTGGGCTACCGCTTCTGAGCCCGGAGGGCGGCGTACGGCCCTCGGGAACGGGCGGGCCTCGGCAGGCCTCAGCCGGCCTCGCGCTCCCAGGCCACGCCGTCCTCGTTGAGGATGGCGTCCAGCGGGACGTCGTGCGGCTCGCCCTGCAGCCACGGCACGAAGCCGTGGCTGTAGGCCAGGCCCACCGTCACCGGGCGCGGCTGCAGCCGGGCAAGGGTGCGGTCGTAGAAGCCGCCGCCATAGCCCAGGCGCACCCCGAGCGGCCCGTAGCCCACGCAGGGCACGAGCAGCAGCCCGGGCGCAAAGGCCGGCGTGTTGCGCGGCTTGGGAATGCCGTAGGCATCGTCTTCCATCTCGCAGCCCGGGTACCAGAGGTGAAAACGCAGCTCGCCGGTCTCGCTGTTGACCACCGGCAAGCCCACGCGGTGCGTCTCGGAGGCCTCGCTCCAGCGAAACAGGGCGGGCAACGCATCGAACTCGCCCTTGATCGGCCAGTAGGCGCCTACGGCTGTCTCCTGGCGGCCAGCCAGCCACACGCGCAGCACCTCCTGCAGGTTCATCGCGCGGCGGTGGCGGTCCACCAGCGTCTGGCGCTCGGCCAGCAATTGGCGTCGCAGCGTCTTCTTGTCGCCCGAGGGCGTGAGGGAGGCGAGGTCGAGCGGCGGATTCATCGTCGGCGGGCGGGCGGCCAAGCCTGCGGCTGAGGGATTCGGGCGGCGCGGGTGCGCATTGTCGGTGCCGGCGGCGCCGCAGGCCAGCCCGCTGGGGGAAAATCCGCCCCATGCCGTTGCGTCTGCCCTTTGGTCCGTCCTTTGGTCCGTCCTTTGGTCCGGCCGTTGGTCTGCCCATTCCCGTGCCCCTGCGTGCGCCCCTGTACGTGGCGCTGATGTGCGCGGCCGCCTTCGTCGCGCCTGCCGCCGCGCAGCGCCCCAAGGCCGCCGCGGCACCCACGGGCGACGAGCTCGTGCTCGAGGCCCGCGAGGCGCAGCGCAAGGGCGAGCGGGCGCGCCTTTCCAGCCTGCGCACCGCGGCGCTGCGGGCCGAGCACCCTCTGGCCTCGTGGGTGGACTACTGGGAGATCGGGCTGCGCCTGGCCAGCGTGAGCGTGGAAGAGGTCGAGGCCTTCTACACGCGCTGGCGCGGCAGCTACGTGGAAGACCGGCTGCGCAACGATTTCCTGCTCGAGCTGGGCCGGCGCCGCGACTGGGCCGCCTTCGCGCGGGACTACCCGCGCTTTCGGATGAACGACGACCGCGAGGTGAGCTGCTACGCGCTGCTCGTGCAGCACCAGGCCGGCCAGGACGTGACCGATTCGGCCCGCGCGGCCTGGTTTGCGCAGCGTGAGTCCGATGACGGCTGCCAGCTGCTCGCTCGCACGCTCTTCGAGGCCCGGCGGCTGCAGCCCGAGGACGCCTGGCGCCGTGCCCAGCTTGCCGTGGAGGCCAACCGGCCGCGCGTGGCGCGCCAGGCCGCGGCCCTGCTGGGCGCGGCCGAGGAGCAGGCCGTGGCCGCGGTGCTCGACAACCCGCTGCGCGCGCTGCGCCAACCCCGGCTGGCGGCCACCGCGGCGGCCCGCCAGCGCCTGCTGCTGGCCGTGATCCGCGCGGCCGCCCAGGAGCCCGAGACGGTGGCCGCGCTGCTGTCCGAGCGCCTGCAAGGCGAGCTCGCGCCCGACCTGCGCGCCCACGCCTGGGCGGCCGTGGGGCGCCAGGCAGCGCTGCGCCTGCAGCCCGAGGCCGCCACCTACTACGCGCGCGCGGCCGAGGCACACACGCAAAACGGCCGCGCCACCGCCTTCAGCGACGAGACACTGGCCTGGCAGGTGCGCGCAGCTCCCCGCGCGACCAAGGATCCGGCGCGCTGGTCGCTCATCGAGGAGGCGGTCGGGGCGATGTCGGCCGAGCAGCAGCAAGACGCCGCCTGGGCCTACTGGCG
>JBJTVI010000562.1:0-2172 GCA_046081145.1 Rubrivivax sp. | reverse complement strand
GGCGAGGTGATTGAAGATGCCGCCGCCTTGGTTGTTGATCACGACGACCGTGAGGTCGCCGCGGTGGCCGTAGGCGGAGAGCAGCGCGTTGCTGTCGTGCAGGAAAGTCAGGTCGCCGCAGAGCAGCACCGTGCGCTTGCCGTCGAACGAGGCACCGAGCGCGGTCGAGACGGTGCCGTCGATGCCGTTGGCGCCGCGGTTGGTGAGGACCTGCGGGCCGGGGCCGGGCGGATGGTAGAACCACTCGACGTCGCGGATCGGCATGCTGCTGCCGACGAACAGGCGGTCATCCGGACCGAGGGCTTCTTCGAGCAGCGTCACCACGCGGCCTTCGAAGGGCCAGTCGACGTTGACGATGCGCGAAAGCTTCTTGGCGGCAGTCTGCTGCGCTTTCTGCCAGGCCTTGGCGTAAGCGGTGGTCTTGGCCGTGATCTTGTCTCCCGAAGGCACCAGCTGGCCGTCAAGTCGGCTCCAGCGCGAGTGCGTCGGGTCGATGTTCTCGCCCGGTCGGCCGAGCTGCAGCGCGGTGATGTCGTCCGCCTTGAGCCAGGCGCGCAGGACCTTGCTGGACGGGAGCGGGCCGACGAAGATGGCTGCCTGCGGACGGAGTGCCTTGGCGGCTTTGGTGTCGCGCAGGATGAGGTCGTAGCCGGAAACGAGCGTCGCATCGCCGGCGAGGTCGCCGCGCAGCGTGCCCGCGCCGTCGGCGAGGATCGGCCAACCGGTCAGGCGGGAAAGGGCGCTTAGGGCCGCGGCGCTTTCGTCGCGGTCCTCTAAGGCATGGGGGCCGACCACGATGACGCCGCGCTCGGTCTTCGGGAGCAGGCTGGCGACCGTGTGAGGCGTGAGGGTCGGGCGGACGACGCCGCAGGGAGGGACGGCGGTGAAGGTTTCGAGATTCAGGCCTGCGGGCGCCTTGAAGCCCTTTTCAGGGTCGGAGGGCGCGAGAGGGTCGCGGAAGGGTAGATTGAGGTGCACCGGGCCAGCCAGAGGGCTTTGCGCACGCTGCCAGGCGTCGACCAGCAGTTGGCGCCAGTGGCGGAGCAGGCCGAGGTCGGCGGACGGCACGGCGGCTTCGGCGGACCAGACGGGGTAGCTGCCGTAGAGGCCGTTCTGGGTGATCGTCTGGCCGGAGTGGCATTCGCGGAGCTCCGGGGGGCGGTCGGCGGTCAGCACGAGCAGGGGCGTGGCCGAGAGGCGGGCTTCGACGACGGCGGGCAGGTAATTGGCGGCGGCGGTGCCGGAGGTGCAGAGCAGGGTGGCGGGGCGGCGGGTCGCCTTGGCTATGCCGAGCGCGATGAAGCCGGCCGAACGTTCGTCGAGCGCGACCGTCACGTGCAGCCCGTTCGATTCGGCGAAGGCATGGGCGAGAGGCGTCGAGCGCGAACCAGGCGAGATCACCACGTGCGTAAGCCCGAGGCGGCGCAGCGTGCGCACGCCCACGTCGGCCCAGAGGGCGTTCGTGTTCAGGTGCTTGGTCGCGCGGGCCATAGACATAGGCAATCCGGTAAGGGTAGGGCTGTCCAGCGTGGGCTTGGATTTGGGTTTAAGCGGGCCTGATAAGGGCTATGTTTCTGACTCTCATGGAGGTCTTCCTCGCCCTGCTCCCGCTGATCCTGGCCCTGGTCTTCCCGCTCGTGCTCGTCCACGCCATCTTCTGGGGCATGACCTTCACGGTCGATCCGGGACATGTGCGGGTACGTTTCTACGGTCTCACCGCCCGTAAGGTCGCCTTGGGCGACATCGAGTGGGCCGCCCATGACTGGGTGTCCTGGAACGAGCATTGGACGAATACCGTGAATCCCAAGAAACTGATCCTGCTCCGCCGTCGCACCGGCTGGTTTAGGAATTTCGTCATCAGCCCGCCGTCGCCGCCGGACTTCCTCCGCGAGCTGGCCGCGCACGGCGTGGCCATCCGTTGATTCTCATGCGTCCGCTCCTCGCCCTCATCTTCTCCGCCACGGCGCTCCTGGCCGCGGACCGGCCGGCCTTCTTCGCCATGGACACCGCCGCGCGGCTCGAGCCGGCGGCGTGTGCGCAGACGTTGGCTGAGCTCGGCTATGCCGGCCTCGGCGGCCGGCCCGCGACGGCTCAGGCCCACGCCGACGCGCTGAAGGCCAAGGGACTCGTTTTCTTCAACGGCTATCACGTCGCCAACTTCCCGTCCGGCCA
>JBJTVI010000561.1:0-3606 GCA_046081145.1 Rubrivivax sp. | reverse complement strand
GTGGAAGGGGCCTTTCGCACGCTGCTCTCCTGCGACGCCGTGCAGTGCGAGAAGGTGGCCGCGCACGTGCCGCTGCAGCATGCCGCACTGGCCGAGCCCTTCTCGGTGGGGCTGCATGGGGTGTCACGCGCGGGGCCGCTGCTGGGCAGGCGCGTGCTGGTGTCGGGCTGCGGGCCGATCGGGGCGCTGGCCATTGCGGCGGCTCGTGTGCATGGCGCAGCGGAGATCACGGCGGTGGACCTCACCGACGAGACGCTGGCCGTGGCACGCGCGATGGGTGCGCAGCACACCATCAACGCCGCCATTGATCCCGGCTGGACGCAGCGCTACAGCGCCGACAAAGGCACCTTCGACGTGATGCTCGAGTGCAGCGGCGCCGAGCGTGCGCTGCGCGCGGGGCTGGAGGTGATGCGCCCGCGCGGCACCGTGGTGCAACTCGGCCTGGGCGGCGACGTGAGCCTGCCGCAGAACGTGGTGGTGGCCAAGGAGCTCACGGTGTGCGGGAGCTTTCGCTTCCACGCCGAGTTCGCACTGGCGGTGCGGCTCATCAACGAGGGCCGCGTGGACATGCGGCCGATGATCACGGGGGCGTATCCCTTGTCGCGGGCGCGCGAAGCCTTCGAGCTGGCTTCGGATCGCAGGCGGGCGATGAAGGTGTTACTGGATTTCGAGGCCGTGGCCGCCTAGTCGCGGCCGCGGGGTTCAGGGCCGGGCCGGCAAGCCGGGCCCCTTTCCCGGTGGCGGTGGGGGAGGCGCCCACCGGTCGCGCTGGCCGTAGAAGGGCCGGCTGCGGTAGTGGTCGTGCCAATACTCATGCAGCGCAAAGCCGATGATGGCGATGCCCAGCATCGCGCCCACGTCGGGCAGCCGCGTGTGGTCGCCGCGCGCGTAGGCCTCGAGGTAGCTGCCGTGCACCCAGCCGCGGCGCACATCCACCTCCACATCGCACCAGGCGTAGCGGGGCAGGCAGCCGCGCACCTCCACCGGCGTGCCCGGGATCAGCACGGCGACGATGGGGTAGGTGGGGCCCAGCCCGGCGCGCAGGTGCACCTGGCGCGAGACGACGGCCTGCCAGGGGCCGGACTCGGGCTGGGCGGCTGCGGGCCCGCAGAGTGCGAAGGCCGAGGCGGCAAGCACCGCCGCCCCGAGACGGGCAGGCGTTCGTGTGCTCCATCGGACGGGGAAGGCGCGGTGTGCGCCGCAGGGGCAGGCGGAGAAGGTGGGGCAAGCAAGGGTGGCGTCGGGCATCGGAGGGGCTCCTGCGAACGGGCAACGCCGAAGGAGTCGGCGCGGCACGTACCGTAGGTCGCGGGGACGCAGCGCCATTGCGCCCACGCAAGGCAGCCCGTGCGGCGCCGGGCCCAATCCCCTGCATGGACACCCTCACCAAGCTCGCCCTGGGCCTGATCGGCCAGAACCGCCCGCGCCCGCTCAAGGGCCCGGCCACCAAGACCCTCGAGCTGCCGCCGGCGCGCCGAACCGGGGGCCTGCCGCTGATGCAGGCGCTGGCGGTGCGGCACTCCGAGCGCGCCTTCTCCCCGCGCCCGCTGGAGCACCAGATGCTGGCCGACGTGCTGTGGGCCGCCGCGGGCGTGAACCGGCCCGACCAGGGCGGCCGCACGGCCCCGAGCGCCATGCACGCGCAGGAGATCAACCTCTATGCCGCGCTGCCCACGGGCCTGTACCGCTACGAGCCCGCCTCGCATCGGCTGGCGCTGGCCATCGACAGCGACGTGCGCCGCGTGACGGGCTACCAGGACTTCGCCGACGACGCGGGGCTGGACCTCGTCTACGTGGCCGACCACCGCCGCATGGGCCGCGTGCCCGCGGCGCAGCGAGGCTCGTACGCGAGCTGCACCGCCGGGGCGATGGCGCAGAACGTCTACCTGGCGTGTGCCTCGATGGGCCTGGCCACCGTGCTGCGCGCCTGGTTCGACCGCCCGGCGCTCTCGCATGCGATGGGGTTGGTGGACGACGAGGAGGTGCTCTTCGCGCAGACGGTGGGGTACCGCGCCGCCGCTTGAGGCGTGGCCGGTGGTTACAGTGCAGGCACAGCGGGTGCGAGTGAGGCCCGCTGCCTGTCCTCAAGAACCGGAGACCCCATGCACACCTCGATGTCCGCCGTCGCCCTGGGCACCTGCACGCTCATGCTGCGCAACCTTTCCCACATCCTGGCCAAGGGCGAGGCCAGCGCCGTTGCGCGCAAGATCGATCCGCTCGTGTTCACCGGCGATCGCCTGGCACCCGACATGTTTCCGTTGCGCCGTCAGGTGCAGATCGCCTGCGATGCCGCCAAGAACGGCCTGGCGCGGCTCTCGGGCGTGGAGGCGCCGAAGTTCGAAGACTCCGAGCAGAGCTTCGAGGAGTTGCGCGCGCGCATCGACAAGACGCTTGCCTTCATCGCCACCGTGCCCGCCGAGCGGCTCGACGGCACCGAAGAAAAGGACGTCACGTTCCCCGTGGGTGCCGACCGCACGCGCACGATGCAGGGCTTTGCCTACCTCACGCAGTGGATGCTGCCCAACGTGTACTTCCACGTCACCACCGCTTACGCCATCCTGCGCAAGAACGGCGTGGACGTGGGCAAGGCCGATTACCTGCTCGGCGACCAGCCTCGGGGTTGAGGGGCTTTCAGCCTACGTGCTGCGCGAAGAACGCGAGCGTGCGCTCGCGCGCCAGCTTTGCCGCATCCGCGTCGTAGGAGCCACGGTGATCGCAGTTGAAGCCGTGGTCGGCGGCGTAGGCGTGCACCTGCACGCCGTGCGCGGCCTGCGCCGCCTCGAAGGCGCGCACGCTGTCCATCGGGATCCAGTGGTCGCGCTCGCCGAAGTGCGCGAGCACCGGGCAGCGCGGCGTGCGCGCGGCCTCGGCCGGGCTCGTCACGCCACCACCGTAGTAGGGCGCCGCGGCCGCCACCCCGCCTACCAGGCAGGCCGTGCGCCAGGTGAGCAGCCCGCCCCAGCAGTAGCCCACCACGCCCACCCGGCCCCCGCCTGCCCTCGCGGCATGGTCCACGGCGGCCTGGATGTCGGCCAGCACGCCCGGCGCGGGCAGGGCCTCGACGGCGGCCTTCAGGGCGATGCCGGCCTGCATGTCTGCGGCCTCGTACCCGAGCTCCACCCCGGCCTTCACGCGGTGGAAGGTGGCAGGGGCCACGGCCAGGTAGCCTGCGGCGGCGTAGCCATCGGCCACCTCGCGGATGTGGCGGTTCACGCCGAAGATCTCCTGCAGCACCACGATGGCGCCGCGCGGCTGGCCGGAAGGCTCGGCCACGTAGGCGGGAAAGGCGTGGCCGTCGGCCGCGGTGAGGTTGATGAACGTGCCCATGGGGGATGCCTCCTGAGGTCGA
Organism: Rubrivivax sp.; assembly: GCA_046081145.1. Classification (GTDB taxonomy): domain Bacteria; phylum Pseudomonadota; class Gammaproteobacteria; order Burkholderiales; family Burkholderiaceae_C; genus Rubrivivax. Next base: position 257 of record JBJTVI010000561.1, on the reverse strand, counting down.
GCGTGAAGGGTTGCAGCGGGAATCGTCAGCCCAGCGGCACCGGCCGCGCGTCCGCACCTTCCATCCGGAAGCGCGCGTTGAAGGCCACCGTGATGCGCAGCGTGTCGCCCTCGTAGGGCAGCACCTGGTGCAGCAGCCACGAGGGGAAGATGACGAGCTCGCCCGGCTCGAGCCGCAGGTTCAGCGGCCCCATGCCGTAGGGCGGGCGCATGTTCATGAGGGCCATGTCCATGTACATCGCCGCTGGCAGGTGCGGG
>JBJTVI010000560.1:0-5912 GCA_046081145.1 Rubrivivax sp. | reverse complement strand
CGCATGGACGAGCTGCCCGGCAGCGCCGAGATCTACATCCGCTCGGTCGGCTCGCGCAGCAGCAGCGATGGCCTGTCGGACAACCTGCCAGAGATGCTCGAGCTGATGGATGCCCACGGCTTCGACGAGGTGCTGCTGGAGACGGTCGGGGTGGGCCAGGCCGAGCACGCCGCGCGCGTGCAGGTGGACACGCTGGTGCTGGTGCTGCTGCCCGACAGCGGCGACGCCGTGCAGGCGATGAAGGCGGGCATCATGGAGCTGGCCGACCTGTACGTGGTCAACAAGGCCGATCTGCCCGGCGCGCAGCGCATGGCGGCCGACGTGCAGCGCGTGACCGCGCTGTCGCGCCGCGCCGCCCGGGGCTGGCAGCCTCCGGTGCTGCTGGCGTCCTCGCAGCAGCCCGGCTCGATCGCCGCGCTGTCCGAGGCCATCGACGCCCACGGGAGCTGGCTGCAGGCGAACGCCGACGCCCAGGCGCTGCGGCTGGCGCGCGCGCGCTACCGCCTGGCCCGCATGCTCGAGCGGCTGCTGGCCGAGCAGGTGCGTACGCTCGACGCCACGAGCCTGCGCGCGCCGCTAGCCGAGCAGGTGCGCACCGTGCTCGGTCGGCTGCAGGCCCCACCTCTGCGGGATTGAACGCGATGGACCGCCGCTTCGACTCCACCATGGGCGAGCTCATCGCCACGGCGCTGGGGCGCCACCCGGGGCGCTGCGCCTTCCTCAACCCCGACGGGCGCGAGGTGAGCTACCGGCGCGTGGCGCAGGAGATCGTGCACGTGCAGCGCTGGCTGCAGGCCCGCGGGGTCGCCACGGGCGAGTCGGTGGCGCAGCTGTGCGCCAACCGCTCGGAGATCTTCTCGGTGATGGCCGCGTGCTACACGGGCGGCTGGCGTTCGGTGGCGCTGTCGCCCACCACCAGCGTGGACGACCTAGCCTACATCCTGGACCACGCCGAGGCGCGCGTGCTCTTGACCGACCGCAAGCACCTGGAGCGCGCCCGGCAGGCCGCAGCCGCCTGCGGGCGCGAGCTGCTGCTGGCCTGCCACGACGAGGAGCCGGGGCTGCCGCAGCTGTGGGCGGGGCTGGACGAGGACGCGCCGGCGCGGGTGCTCAACCACGCGGCGGCCGACGACATCGTGCGGCTCATCTACACCGGCGGCACCACCGGCCGGCCCAAGGGCGTGATGGGCAGCAGCGGCTCGCTCGCGCTCAATGCCATGCTGCGCATGGCCGGGCACGACTGGTCGCGGATGCGGCTGCTGTGCTCCACGCCGCTGTCGCATGCGGCCGGCGCGATGATCGTGCCGGTGCTGTGGCACGGCGGCACCCTCGTCATGCAGGACGGCTTCGACCCGCTGAGGCTGATCGAGCAGGTGCTGAGCGGGCAGGCCGACGCGATCTACGTCGTGCCCACGATGCTGTACCGGCTTCTGGACCACCCGCGCGTGGGCGAGATCGCGGGCAGGCTACGCATGATCATGTACGGCGCGGCGCCCGCTTCCCCGGTGCGGCTGCGCGAGGCGCGCGAGCGCTTCGGAGCGATCCTCACCCAGCACTACGGCCTGACCGAGGCGCCCAGCACGATCCTCAACCTCAACGAGATCGACCACGAGGACGACACGCTGCTGGCCTCGGCCGGCAGGCCCTATCCGGGTATCGCCGTGCAGCTACTCGACCCGCAGGGCCGGCCGGTGGCGCCCGGCGAAGTCGGCGAGATCTGCGTGCGCGGGCCGCTGCTGATGTCGGGCTACTGGAAGGACCCCGAGCTCACTCGCCGCGCCTTCGCCGACGGGTGGCTGCGATCGGGCGACCTCGCCTACCAGGACGAGCGCGGCTACTACTTCATCGTCGACCGCGCCAAGGACATGATCGTCAGCGGCGGCTTCAACGTCTACCCCAAGGAAGTGGAGGACGTGATCGCCCAGCACCCTGCCGTGGCGGCCGTGGGCGTGATCGGCGTGCCCGACCCGCTGTGGGGCGAGGCCGTGAAGGCGATCGTGGTGTGCCGCAAGGGCCAGCAGGTCGACGCACGCACGCTCGTGGAGCTGGTGCGCGAGCGCAAGGGCCCCGTGATGGCCCCCAAGTCCGTCGACTTCGTGCCCGAGCTGCCGCAGACGGGGCTGGGCAAGGTCGACAAGAAGGCTCTTCGCGCACACTACTGGGGCGACGCCTCGCGCAGCGTCAACTGAAACCACGTCCGCCCGCACGTACCCCCGCATCCCCCACCCACTCCGAGGAGGCGCACCCATGATCAAGACCCACCGCAGAGCCTGGATCGCCGCCCTGGCCCTGGCCACCCTGGGCGGCAGCGCCTGGGCCCAGTACCCGGACCGCCCGATCCGCCTGGTCGTGCCGGCCCCGGCCGGCGCTTTCGCCGACATCGTGGCCCGCGAGTTCGGCGAGCGGCTGTCCAAGGCCGTGCGCCAGCCGGTGGTGATCGACAACAAGGGAGGTGCCAGCGGCGCCATCGCCTACTCCAACGTGGCGCGCTCGGCCCCCGACGGCTACTCGGTGCTCATCACCAACACCGGCCCCTCGGCGATCAACCCCGAGCTCTTCCGGGCACAGGGCCTCACCTATGACCCCATCAGGGACTTCGAGCCGATCACGATCCTGTGCCTGACGCCTGTGACGCTGGTGGTCAAGGGCGACTCTCCCTTCAAGACGCTGGCCGACCTCGTGACCTTCGCCAAGGCCAACCCGGACAAGCTCAGCTTCGGCACCACCGGCGCGGGCCAGCTCAACCACCTCTCGGCCGAGTACCTGAACTCGCTGGCCGGCATGAAGACGGTGCACATCCCCTACACCTCGGGCCCGGCCGTCCTCAACGACGTGCTGGGCGGCCGCGTGGACTACATGTTCTACCCGCCCGCCTCGGCCAAGGCCTTCATCGCCGACGGCCGCATGCGGGCGCTGGGCGTGACCAGTGGCCGCCGCACCGTGGCGCTGCCGGAGGTGCCCACGCTGGCCGAGCTCGGCTACCCGGCCTTCGACCTGTCGGCCTGGTTCGGCCTGGCTGTGCCGCGGGGCACCCCGCAGGCCATCATCGATGCGCTGGGCAAGGTCTCGCGCGAGATCGCCGCCGACCCGGGCTACGCCGATAAGCTGCGCCAGCAGGGCATCGACCAAGTGGCCCACATGCAGAAGATGACGCACGAGGAGATGCGGCGCTTCCATGTGCGCGAGGTCGAGCGCTGGACCGAGATCGTGAAGCTCTCGGGCGCCTCGGCCCGCAACTGAGGCCCGGGGTGGTCGCGCTGGCCCGCCGCCGCGAGGCGGCCCCGGCCTGGATCGTCGGCGCCTTCGAGCATCCGGCGCGGCAGGCGCCCGATGTCTCGACGGCCGAGCTGCACCGTGCCTGCGCCGCCGGCGCACTGGCCGACGCCGGGCTGGGTTTCGCAGACGTGGACGGCTACTTCGGCGGCCGCGACGTGCCGGGCACGAACGCGAGCTGGCTCATCGACTACCTGAACATCCGCCCGCGGTTCATCGACACCACGGACACGGGCGGCTGCTCGCCGCTGGCCCACCTGATGCACGCGGCCGACGCGCTGGCCAGCGGCCGCTGCAATGTGGCGCTCATCACGCTGGCCGGGCGCCCCCGCAGCGAGGGCATGCGCACCGGCACGGCGCCGCGCCCCGGCGAGCCCGAGCGCCCGGACTCGCCCTGGGAGCTTGCCTACGGCCAGACGATCACGACGCTGTACGCCATGATGGCCGCGCGCCACATGCACCGCTTCGGCACCACGCCCGAGCAGCTTGCCTGGGTGCGGGTGGCGATGTCGCAGCATGCACAGCACAACCCGCACGCGATGTACCAGCAGGTGGTGAGCCTGCAGGAGGTGATGGCCTCCCCGCTGGTGGCGCCGCCGCTGCGGCGACTGGACTGCTGCGTGATCAGCGACGGGGGCGGGGCCCTGGTGGTGACGCGGCCGGAGATCGCCCGCGGCCTGGCGCGGCCGGGCGTGCGGCTGATTGGCGGCGGGCACACCCTGTATGGCTCGGCCGGCGGGTACTTCGAGCTCACTACCAGCGGCGCCTCGGTGTCGGGCCCGAGGGCCTTCGAGCAGGCCGGCGTGAGCCCGCGCGACATCCAGTACGCCTCGATCTACGACAACTTCACCGTGATGGTGCTGATGCAGCTCGAGGACCTGGGCTTCTGCGCCAAGGGCCAAGGGGGTCGCTTCGTGCAGGACGGGCAGCTGATTGCCGGCGTGGGCTGGCTGCCGGTGAACACCGACGGTGGCGGCCAGTGCAACAACCACCCCACCAACCGCGGCGGCATCACGAAGATCATCGAGGCGGTGCGCCAGCTGCGCGGCGAGGCGCATCCGGCCGTTCAGGTGAAGGACTGCGCCCTGGCCCTGGCCTGCGGCCCCGGCGGGTCGGTGAGCAACGGGCACGGGCACGCCACCGTGATCCTCGAGAGGGTCTGAGCGCCAGATGGACACCTTGCACGAACTGCACCGCCAGGCGGTGCTCGCCCATCCCTCCAGCCAGCCCTTCTGGGAGGCTGCCGGCCAAGGGCGGCTGCTGCTGCCGCGCTGCGACGCCTGCGGCCGCAGCCACTGGTACCCCCGCACCTTCTGCCCCCTGTGCCAGGTCGGCCAGGTGCAGTGGGTGCCGGCCAGCGGCCGGGCCCGGGTGCACGCCTGCACGAGCCTGCTGCGCGACCCGTCGCGCACCGTGATGGCCTTCGTCGAGCTCGAGGAGGGCCCGCTGATGCTCACCCACCTCGTGGGGCGAGACCTGGCCGACTGGCGCATCGGGGCGCCGCTGCAGGTGAGCTTCCGCGCGCTCGGCACGGGCCTGCACCTGCCGGTGTTCGAGGCGGCGGCGCAGGCACCGGCCGCACTGGCCGCTGCAGCCGCCCCAGCCGCTCAGGGCGAGTCGGGATCCGTCGCGTAGGGCACGCCGGTCTCGGCCAGGTGCCAGATGTGGCGCGCGGCTGGCTTGCTGCGCTCCTCCAGGATGTGGCCCACGAGGCCTGCAGCGCGGCTGGTCACGGCCACACCGCGCAGGATGGGCTGCGGCAGGCCGATCTCGCCCAGCAGCGCCGCGCTGGCGCCGGTGGCGTTGATCGTGAGGTGCCGGCCGTAGGCCTCGTCCACCGCCTGCGCCAGCGCGCGCAGCGCCTGCACGTGCGAGCCGGCCAGGCCATGCTCCTTGGCCAGCGCCAGCAGCCGCACCGAGCGCGGGTCGTCGGGCTTGTGGAAGGGGTGCCCGGAGCCATGCACGGGCTGGCGCGCCTGGCGGTGGCGCTCGGCCACCGCCCGGGCCCTCTGGGCCATGCCCTCGGGGGCGGCGCGGATCTCCTCGAGCAGCGCGGCGCAGCCCTCCATCGTGCCGATGAAGGTGCTACCCACGCCGAGCAGCCCGGCGGCCACGGCGCCTTGCAGGTTCTCCGGGGCGGAGTGGTAGATGAGCCGCGTGGCGATGGCGCTGGGCGTCAGGCAGTGCTCCATCAGCGTGACCATCACCGCATCGAGCAGCGCCGTCTGCCCGCGCGTGGGGCGCCGGCCGGTGAGCTCGAAGTAGAACATCTCGGTGAACGTGAGGTGCCCGATCAGCTCCTCGACCAGGTCGGCGCCGCGCACGTAGACGTGCTGCGCATCGGAGTGCGAGATCGAGGTTGTGGGGGTGTGGTCGGGCATGGCGAGTGGAACCTAGCGCGTGGGCTGGAAGGGGTCCGTTTGATTTCGGTGCAAAGAGTGACGGTTCGGACCGCCAGCAACGGCGCGGGGCCGGTTCGGTAAGTCGTTGATTTGATGGCACTTCCTGTTCGCTCTGACAGAACTGTTCTCTGGCCGCTTTCCCACACAGAGCGCGCGGCGGCCAGCGGAGACCGAAACGCACCAGCATCAGGTCTTATCGCCTTCGCTCCCAGCGCAGGCAGTGGCTACCAACAGGAT
>JBJTVI010000559.1:0-3707 GCA_046081145.1 Rubrivivax sp. | reverse complement strand
TGGACGAGCCCTGGTACACCAGGTTGCCGTCGGCCGGTGCGCCCAGCACCTTCTGCGCAGCGATGGAGCCGGAGGCGCCGCCGAGGTTGTCCACGATCACCATCTGGCCGGCGGCCTTGGCGAAGGGCTTCTCGACCATGCGGGCGATCACGTCCGACAACCCGCCCGCGGGGTAGGGGACGAGCAGCGTGATGGGCTTGGCGGCGCCTTGTGCGCCGGCCAGGCCGGCTGCCAGAGCAAGGGCGGAGGCGATCGCCGTGCGGCGGCTGATGCGTGCGAGGGTGGGGCTCATGGGTTGTCTCCTGTTGGCCTGCCCGGTGCGACCGTGCCCGGTGCTGTGGCTCGGAGCGCAATGTAGGAACGCAGGGAACGGAAGTCCAATGCATTGTTTTGCGATTTATCATTCACTAGACTCATCGATTGCCCAACCCTGCCGGAGCCCTGATGACGCTCGTACAGCTACGCCACCTCATCGCGCTCGCGGAGACGGGCTCCTTCAGCCGGGCGGCCGAGCGTGTGCACCTCACGCAGTCGGCGCTGTCGCGCAGCATCCAGTCGCTCGAGGAAGAGCTCGGGGTGGCCCTGGTGGACCGCGTCGGCCGCCGCGCCGAGCTCACGCCGGTGGGGCGCGAGACGCTGGAGGAGGCACGCCGCCTCGTGCTCGACGCGCAGGATCTTCAGGAGCGCGCGCTCGCCGTCTCGCGCGGGAGGCTGGGCACGCTGCGCCTGGGCATGGGCTCGGGCCCCGCGGCGCTGCTGGCGGTGCCGGTGCTGCTGGAGGTGGCCACCACGCGGCCGCAGTGGCGGGTGGAAGTGGCGCGCGGTGCCACCGAGCTCCTCGTGCAGCGCCTGCGCGAGCGCACCCTGGACGCGCTCGTGGTCGACCTGCGCTCGCTCGTGCCGGCCGATGATCTCCAGGTGGAGCTCGCGCACGAGCTGCGCGGTGCCTTCATGGTGCGCCGCGGGCACCCGCTGGCGCGCCGGCGCCGCGTGCGCTTCGAGGAGGTGAGGGCCTATCCGCTGGCCGGCATCCCGCTGTCGGGCGAGGTCTCGCGCGCCCTGGTGGCGCTCTACGGCGCGGCGGCCCACCCGCTGCAGGCGCTCAACGTGCGTGGCGAGGACATCGCCAGCCTGGTGGAGATGACCGCACGCAGCGACGCGGTGCTGCTCTCGATCCGGGCCGCCGGCCCGGGGCTGGCCGAACTGGACATGGATCCACCCATGAGCCTGTCGGCGCGGCTGGGCCTCGTCACCTTGGCCCGGCGCACTGCACCGCAGACCTTGCAGGTGGTGCGCGGCCTGATCGACCGCCTGCTGGTGGACCCGCCGCGCCCCGAGCGCGCACGCCGCTGAGGCGCGCCGCCTCTGCCGGCCACCGGCTCAGCCTGCGGCTTCCTGACCGTCGCGCAAGGTGGCATCCGAGGGCCCGGGCAGGGGCACCCGCACCGTGCAGCGGATGCCGTGCGGCAGTCGATCGGCCCAGCGCACGCTGCCCCCGAGTGCCGCGATGCGGCGCCGGACGCCCGACACGCCCATGCCCTGGGCCCAGGCGCCCGGCGCATGGCCGTGGCCGTCATCCTCGATCTCGAGCTCGAGCCAGCCCTCATCGAGGCGGCCGGCCACCGAGATGCGAGAGGGCTGCGCGTGGACGATCGCGTTGGAGACCAGTTCGCGCAGCACGCGGGTGAGGGCGAACCACTGCTCGGTGCCCAGCCGGGTGCCCGGGCCGCCGTCCACCTCCCCGCTCATCGCGATGCCCGCCTCCTGGGGGCGCTCGCAGGCCTCGTGCTTCCAGTCGGCCATCGCCTCGCCCAGCTGCGTGCGCGCCGTACTCAGCCCGCGCGCCAGGGCCTTGAGGTCGCGAAGTGTGTCGCGCAGCGACTCGACCATCTCAGGCTCCCGGGCGCGCACGATCAGGGTCAGCAGCCGCGCACCCAGGTCATCGTGGAGATCCTGGGCCAGTCGCTCACGTTCGGCCAGCCGCCCACGCTCGAAGGCCGCCACCAGGCGAGCGTCCTGCGGGGCCTCGGGGTGGGAGGTGGAGGGGGGCATGCCGTCGCGGCCGCCTGCCTGGCGGGTGTTCAGACCAGCCCGTGCTTGGTCGCCAGCACCGCGGCCTCGGCGCGGCTGGAGACGTTGAGCTTTCGGTAGACCGCCTTGATGTGGTCGTTCACGGTGAACCACTTGATGCCCATGAGCCCGGCGATCTCCTTGATGGTGAAGCCCTTGCTGAGGTAGGTCAGCACCTCCGTCTCGCGCGGGGTGAGCCGCTCGCAGTCTGCCCAGGGGTCCTCCGGCGTGGTGCCGGCGGCCAGGGAGACGGGTGCGCCAACCGTGCGCCCGGCCTCGCGGAAGTGCCCGAGCAGCCGCCGGGCAATGGCCGGCGAGAGCGGGGGCTGGCCCCGCACGATGCGCTGCAGCTCCTGCACCAGCGTCTCGAAGCGATCCTCCTTGAGCAGGTAGCCGTCGGCGCCGGCCACCAGTGCCGGAAAGAGATGGTCGTCGTCCGAGTACAGCGTGGTGACGACCTTGGTGGCCGGGTAGGCTTCGAGCTCGCGCAGCAGCTCCAGCCCGTTGCCATCGGGCAGCTCGAGGTCGACCATGACGAGCCGGAAGGCATCCGGCCCTGGCGTGCCCCCGGGCCCGCGCGTGGCCGCCACGAGGCGGCGCGCGCCCGCGAGGTCGCTGGCTTCCAGTACGGGGTCGGCATCGTGGAAGCTCTCGCGCACCACGCGGCACAGGAAGCCGCGCGCGACCGGGTTGTCTTCCAGCACCAGGACCTTGACCGTCATCGGTGAACGCTCCGCACGACCCGTGCCGTGCCCACGACAGGAATCCTAACGAAGGCCTGCGCTCCCGCGGCCATCGGCGGCCTCAGGGATTGACCAGCAGCAACTTGCCCACCACCTGGCGGCTGGCCATGCGGGCGTAGGCCGCGGGCAGCTCGGCCATGGGCAGGCGCAGGTCGATCACCGGCTTGACGAGCCCCTGCGCGTGCCACTGCGCCAGGCGCACCATGTCGGCAGCGAAGGCCGCCGGCTCGCGCCGCACGAACTCGCCCCAGAACACACCCACGATCGAGGCGCCCTTGAGGAGCGCGAGGTTCAGCGGCAGGGCCGGGATCGTGCCCTGAGCGAAGCCCACCACCAGGTAGCGCCCGCGCCACGCGATAGAGCGAAAGGCGGGCTCGGCGAGGTCGCCCCCCACGGGGTCGTAGACCACATCGGGCCCGCGCCCGGCGGTCAGCGCCTTGAGCGAATCGCGCAGCGCCTGCGACGAGAGATCGATGGCCGCATCGGCGCCAATGGCCAGGCAGGCCTGTGCCTTGGCCGCCGTGGAGACTGCCGCCACGACGCGGGCGCCTGCGGCCTTGGCGATCTGAACCGCCGCGCTGCCCACGCCGCCGGCCGCGCCCAGCACGAGCACCGTTTCGCCCTCCCGCAGCGCCGCACGGTCCATCAGCGCGGGGTACGAGGTGCCATAGGTGAAGGCAAAGGCCGCGGCGTCTTCGAACGCCATCCCCGGCGGCAGCCGCCAGGCCCGTGCCGCCTCCACGCAGGCGTGGGTGGCAAAGCCCCCCGTGCTGCCCAGGGCGGCCGCACGGTCTCCCACGTGCAGGTTCGTCACGCCTTCGCCCACGGCCTCGACCACGCCGGAGAACTCCGCCCCGGGCACGAAGGGCAGCGCCGGCTTGATCTGGTACTTGC
>JBJTVI010000558.1:0-4539 GCA_046081145.1 Rubrivivax sp. | reverse complement strand
GGTGTACGTCTTCACGCCGCGCAGCAAGATCCTCGCGCTGCCGCGCGGGGCCACGCCAGTGGACTTCGCCTACGCCATCCACTCTGGCGTGGGCGACCGCTGCGTGGCGGCAAAGGTCAACGGCGAATCGGTGCCGCTGCGCACCGAGCTGCGCAACGGCGATGTGGTGGAAATCCTCACCGCCCCGGGCGCGCGGCCCAACCCGGCCTGGCTCAACCACGTGCGCACCGGGCGCGCGCGCTCCAAGATCCGCCACTACCTCAAGACCCTCGAGCAGGAGGAAGCGCAGGGCCTGGGCGAGCAGATGCTGGCGCAGGCGCTGCGCGCCGAAGGCCTCGCCCTGCCCGCGTCCGAACCCACGGACGAGAAGGCCGCCGCGCTGTGGCAGCACCTGGCCCGCTGGGGCGGCAACCGCCACCGCGCCGAGCTGCTCACCGACATCGGCATGGGGCGCAAGATCGCCGTCATCGTGGCCAAGCGCCTGGCGCAGCTGCTGGCCGAGCGCGGCACGCGCCCGGACACGGTGGCGCTGAGCCTGGGCCACTTCGGTACCGACGAGGGGGCGGCGATACGCCAGGCCGTGGTCTTCGTCGATGGCCGCCAGGGCGCCACGGTGCAGTTCGCCACCTGCTGCCGCCCGGTGCCGGGCGACGACATCACGGGCTACCTCGGCCGCGGCGAGGGCCTGCTCGTGCACACGGCCGAGTGCCACGTGGGCCGGCGCCTGTACGAGCGCGACCGCGAACGCTGGATCCACGTGGAGTGGGCCGAGGACGTGGGCCGACCCTTCGAGGCTGCAGTCGACCTCGAGGTGCGTAACGGCAAGGGCGTGCTCGCGCAGGTGGCGCAGGCCATCGCCAACGCCGAGGCCGACATCACGCACATCGACATGGGCGAGGAGCGCGCCACCGAGCATGCGCGCATGCGGCTGCTCATCAACGTGCGCGACCGGCTGCAGCTGGCCGAGGTGCTGCGCGCGCTGCACCGCGCCGCTCCGGTGCTGCGGGCGGCGCGCGTCAAGCCCTGACCGGGCGCCACCGCCGGCGCCCCGTCATCGCGACGAGAACGCTTGCCTCGTACGGACAGCTGCCGTACATTCCGCGCAGGGAGACGACCATGGCCAACCAGGACACCCCTGACACTACCCGCGACGCCAGGCTGGAAGCCCGCGTGTCGGCACTGCAGAAGAGCTTGCTCCAGCAGGCGGCAGCACTCTCCGGCCGCACGCTGAGCGAATTCGTCGTCGCCAGCGCGCAGGACGCGGCGCGCCGGGTGATCGCGGAGCACGAATCGATCCGCCTGTCGCGCGAAGAGCAGCTGGCCTTCGTGCAGGCCCTGCTGAACCCGCCGGAGCCGAACGCGCGCCTCAAGCGCGCGGCCAAGGCCTATCGCCAAAAGGTCCGCCAACGCGCCGGCGCCTAGCCGGTGGACTTGAGCCGCCACACTGTCGAGCCCCTTGGCCGGCAGCACGACCGAACGGCCTTCCACTGCGGCGCGGAGGCGCTCGACCGCTATCTCACGCAGCAGGCCGGGCAAGACGCCGAAAGGCGTGTCGCCGCGCCGTTCGTGGCAGTCAGCCCGCCCGACACGCGTGTGCTTGGCTACTACACCCTTTCGGCCTCGGTACTGACCGTGGCTGACCTGCCTGACGACCTGGCTCGCAAGCTGCCCCGCTATCCGCAGTTACCAGTTACCCTGCTGGGCCGGCTGGCCGTCGATCAGTCCGCCAGAGGCCAAGGCCTCGGGGAACATCTGCTTCTGGACGCCCTGAACCGCAGCCTCACCCATGCCGACCAGATTGCGGCCATGGCGGTGGTGGTCGATGCCAAGAACGAAGCCGCCGCCGCCTTCTACCGGCACTACGGCTTTGCGCCCTTACAGGCGCAGCCGCGCCGGTTGTTCGTGCCGATGCGCCTGGTGGCGCAGCTTCTGGGGTAGCCGACGACGGAACTCATCGACGACATCAACCGCTTACCGGGAGACGACCTCAAGCCCACCTTGAAGCCTGCAAGACAGCGAGTGGAGCCCCGAGGGCCGTGCCCATCAGCTGCGGTCAGCCGGCCCCGGGTAGCGCACCGCCACGATCTCGATTGTCTCCACGCCGGCCGGCGTCACGAGCCGCACTTCGTCGCCCTCGCGCGCCTTGAGCAGCGCACGCGACACCGGCGACACCCAACTCACCTCGCCCGCGAGGCTGTCGGCCTCGTCGATGCCCTTGATGGTGACGGTACGCGTCTGGCCGCGGGCGTTCGCGTAGGTGACGGTGGCGCCGAAGTAGACCTGGTCGCTGCCATGGTGCACGGCCGGGTCCACCACCTCGGCGATGTCCAGCCGCCGCGTGAGAAAGCGGATGCGCCGGTCGATCTCGCGCAGCCGCTTCTTGCCGTAGAGGTAGTCGCCGTTCTCGGAGCGGTCGCCGTTCTTGGCGGCCCACGAGACGGTCTCCACCACCTTGGGCCGCTCCTCGTCGAGCAGCGTGCGCAGCTCGTCGCGCAGCCGCGCCCAGCCCGGCGGCGTGATGTAGTTGCGCGCGCCCGCCGGCAGCGGCGGCAGCGCCGCGTCGTCGTCGTCCTCGCCCGGTTCCGGGGCGTCACTCTCGCGCGTGAAGGCTTTGCTCATGGTGCGCGGTCGATTGTGCCGTGCGACGATCGGGGTTCGCGCCACCGCACCCTGCGGGCCCACCGTTTCAGCTGCCGCCGCCATGCCCAACTTTGCCGCCAACCTCACGATGCTCTTCAACGAGGCACCCTTCCTCGATCGCTTCGAGCGTGCCGCACGCGCGGGCTTTCGGGCGGTGGAGTTCCTGTTCCCCTACGAGCATGATCCGCGCGAGCTGCGCCGGCGGCTGGACGACAACGGCCTGAAGCTCGTGCTGCACAACCTGCCCCCGGGCAACTGGGAAGGCGGCGAGCGCGGCATCGGCTGCCACCCGGACCGCGTGGCCGAGTTCCGCGAAGGCGTACGCCGAGGCCTGGAGTTCGCCTCGATCCTGGGCGCGCCGCAGCTCAACTGCCTGGCCGGCAAGGCCCCGCCGGGCGTGCCGCGCGAGCAGCTGCGCGACACCTACGTCGCCAACGTGGCCTGGGCGGCGGCCGAGTTCAAGCGCGCCGGACTCAAGCTCGTGATCGAGCCCATCAACTTCCACGACATCCCGGGCTTCTTTCTGAACCGCACCGATCAGGCCCTGGAGATCCTGGATCTCGCCGGCTCCGACAACGCGTTCGTGCAGTACGACATCTACCACGCGCAGCGCATGGAAGGCGAGCTCGCGGCGACGATCGAGAAGCACCTGCCGCGCATCGCGCACATGCAGCTGGCCGACAACCCCGGCCGCCACGAGCCGGGCACGGGCGAGATCCACTACCCCTTCCTCTTTGCCCACCTGGACCGCATCGGCTACGCCGGCTGGATCGGCTGCGAGTACCGCCCGGCCACCACCACCGAGGCGGGCCTGGCCTGGCTCGCCCCGTGGGGCATTGGCCAGGCCGCTTCGTGATGCGCCTGCCCAACTGGCTCGAGACGCGCCGCGGCCGGCTGGCGGCCTTCTTCTTTCTCTACGTCACCGAGGGCATTCCGCTGGGCTTTGCGGCCACGGCGGTGGCTACGCAGCTGCGCCGGCAGGACGTGGGCCCGGCGGAGATCGGCGCCTTCGTCGGCTCCTTCTACCTGCCCTGGGCCTTCAAGTGGGCCTTCGGGCCGCTGATCGACGTGTTCGCCAGCCAGCGCCTCGGGCGGCGCCGCGGGTGGATCCTGATCACGCAGGGGATGATGGTGCTGACCCTGCTGGCCTGCACGGGGCTCGAGTTGCCCGCGCAGCTCGGCCTGCTCACCGCGATCCTGCTCGTGCACAACAGCTTCGGCGCGATGCAGGACGTGGCCATCGACGCGCTGGCGGTCAATACGCTGCGCGAGGACGAGCGGGGCCTGGCCAACGGCGTGATGTTCGCGGGGGCGTCCATCGGCGCGGCCCTGGGCGGCAGCGGGGTGCTCTTCATGATCCCCTGGCTCGGGGTGGCTGGCGGCTTCGTCTTCGTGGCTGCATGCATCGCCTGCGTCACGCTGTTCGTCGTGCTGCCCCTGCGCGAGCCGGCTGACCCCACGCACACGCCCCGCGCCCCTGGCCTGGCCTCGGCCGGCCGCGAGGTGGCGCGCTTCGGCACCGAGGCCTTTCGGAGCTTCCTGGGCACGCGCGGCGCCTTCGCGGGCCTGGCCTTTGCGCTGCTGCCGGCCGGGGCTATGGGCCTAGGGCTCGCGCTGCAGTCCAACCTCGCGGTGGAGCTCGGCCTGTCCGACGACAGCGTGGCGTGGCTGAGCCTGTGGTCGCAGGTGCTGTCGGCCGCGTTCATGGTGGCCGGTGGCTGGCTCTCCGACCGGCTCGGCCGGCGACGCACGCTCGCGGTGTACCTGCTGCTGATGAGCCCGCCGGTGCTGTGGCTGGCCTGGGTGCTGCAGACCCATGGCTGGATCGAGCCCGTGGCGGCGGCCGACCGCGCCAGCCGGGTGGTGCCTGCAGTGCTCGTCACGGCCCTGTGGGTGGCC
>JBJTVI010000557.1:0-6386 GCA_046081145.1 Rubrivivax sp. | reverse complement strand
GGCCTCGGGCCGCGTGGCCACCTTGTAGAGGATGTCGGTGAAGCCGAAATCGGAGTAGACCTTCTGCAGCAGCGCGGTGTAGGCCACGCATTCGTCCAGGATCATGTCCTCGGTGCAGAAGATGTGACCGTCGTCCTGCGTGAAACCGCGCACGCGCATGATGCCGTGCAGGCCGCCGCTGGGCTCGTTGCGGTGGCACTGGCCGAACTCGCCGTAGCGCAAAGGCAGGTCCCGGTAGCTCTTGATGCCCTGCTTGAAGATCAGGATGTGGCCGGGGCAGTTCATCGGCTTGAGCGCGTAATCGCGCTTTTCCGATTCCGTGGTGAACATGTTCTCCCGGTACTTGTCCCAGTGGCCGGTCTTCTCCCACAGGGTGCGGTCGAGCAGCTGCGGGCCCTTGACCTCGTGGTAGCCGTTGTCGCGGTAGACCTGGCGCATGGTCTGTTCCACCGCCTGCCAGATCGTCCAGCCCTTGGGGTGCCAGAAGACGACGCCGGGGGCGTGTTCGTCGACGTGGAAGAGGTCGAGCTCGCGGCCCAGGCGCCGGTGGTCGCGCTTCTCGGCCTCCTCGAGCATCGTGAGGTACTTCTGCAGGTCGTCCTTGGTGGCCCAGGCCGTGCCGTAGATGCGCTGCAGCATCTCGTTGCGGTGGTCGCCGCGCCAGTAGGCACCGGCCACCTTCATCAGCTTGAAGTGCTTCAGGCGCCCGGTGCTCGGCACGTGCGGGCCACGGCAGAGGTCTTCGAAGCCGCCTTCGCGGTAGAGCGACACGTCCTCGCCGGCGGGGATGCTGGCGATGATCTCGGCCTTGTAGCGCTCGCCCTGGGCCTGGAAGTGGGCCACCGCCTCGTCGCGCGGCAGTACGCGCCGCTGCACCTGCTCGTCCTTGCGCGCGAGCTCGCCCATGCGCTGCTCGATGGCCACGAGGTCCTCCGGCGTGAAGGGGCGCTTGTAGGCGAAGTCGTAAAAGAAGCCGTTCTCGATGACCGGGCCGATCGTCACCTGCGCATCGGGGAAGAGTTCCTTGACGGCGTAGGCCAGCAGGTGGGCGGTGGAGTGGCGGATGAGCTCCAGGCCTTCGGGGTCGCGCTCGGTGACGATGGCCAGCCGGGCGTCGCGCTCGATGCGGGTGCTGGCGTCCACCAGTTGATCGTCCACGCGCCCGGCCAGCGCCGCCTTGGCCAGGCCCGCGCCGATGGAGGTGGCGACCTCCATCACGGTCGGCGGTACCTCGAAGGCGCGCGTCGAACCGTCTGGCAGCGTGATCGTGATCATCGAAGGCTCCGGAAAACGAAAAAGCGCGGATCGTGCCGCGCTTGGTCGGGGAACTGATTGCTCATTCTATCGAAGCGCCTCCGCGGATGGTTCAAGGCAGTGGCTCGGCTGCCAACGGCGCCCCATGGGCAACCGCCTCGTGGAACTCGTCGGCCAGCCGGGCGCCCTCGGCCACGGCACGGCGCCATGCACGCGCACGGCCCTCGACATCGTCGCCGAAGGTGCGGAAGTCGTTGCGGTCGGGCAGCTTGGCACCGGGCAGGGTCGCGACCCACTCGGCTCGCGGCACCAGCAGCACGACGTTGTCCAGTGCCGGGGTGGCGCGGTGGCGCCACTTCCAGGCCTTGTCGAGCCATCCGGGCACGAGCCGGGCCTGGAAGTGGGGGTAGAGCACGAGGCCCGGCGACATCGAGCGCGCGTAGGGCAGGTGCAGGTGGTAGTCGGTGATGCCGCCATCCCAGTACGCGCCCGCAGGCGCGCCGGGCACGTCGGTGACGGCGCGCAGCCACATCGGGATCGAGCAGCTCGCGAGCACGGCGCGGGCCAGGTTGTGCGGACCCAGCTCGGCCTGTTGCGTGCGAAAGTCCGTCAGAGGCCAGGGCAGCGGCGTGCGCGGATCGCTGAAGACGACGCGCTCGAGCAGCCGGCCCAGCGCAGGCCGTGCGGCGGCGTTGGCCAGGAAAGCCAGCGAGTAGCCGGCGGGCGTGCGCCATTTGCCTTCGCGCGCCAGCAGGTGGCGGCCGCGGCTGGCCAGTACATGCAGCCGGCGGCTCGGATGGGACAGGATCTCGGGCGCACGCGGGGCCAGGCGGCGCTCCAGCACCGCCCCGAACACGGCGCTGACGTGCTCGGCCGTCGGCGCTCGCCCCGGTGCATGCTCGTAGCGCTGCATCACGTAGTCCTCGGCCAGTTCCGCCAGGGCCGCGTCGGCGTCGGGCAGGCAGGCGCAGGCCATGCGCCACGCGCCGATGGAGGCCCCCAGCAGGTGGATCGGCTGCGGCGCCTCGCGCAGCCAGTGGCCAAACAGCAGCCGATCCAGGGCATTGAGCACGAGGCCCTTGGGGCCGCCGGCTGCACCGGGCACTGCCAGCACGTCGGCCACAGACAGGCCACGCTCCAGGAGGTGGGCGCGTGCGCGCGGCCCGGCCAGGATCCGAAGCGCACGCATCACAGCTTCAGGGTGACCGAGGCGTTGAAGGAGGTGCGCGAGGTGGTGCGCCCCAGGCTGCGCTGCAGCGCGCCATCTTCGTCGACGATCGAGGTCGCGGTCGAGGAGGCCAGCGGCCAGGCGTTGTTCACCGCGAAGCGCCAGATCACCTGGCGGCTCAGGGGCAGCAACAGGTAGGCATCGATGGCCCGGCGCTCGGACTGCTCGAAGCGCTGAAGGGCCGTCTGCTGCACGGGAAACGCAGGCGTGTGGGCAAAGCTCGCCCCGAAGCTGACGGTGGAGCCTGCCCAGGCGTGATCGAAGCCCACCTTGGCCGACCAGGGCTGCTGCCCCTCGAGCCGGTTGTCGGGCCCGGGCACCCCCTCCACGCGCGAACGGTAGCGGCTCAGCGAGCCTCGCAACGACAGCCCGGCAGGCGGCTTGAGCGCGGGCCACAGCTGGGCGGCCTGGCCCTTGAACTCGAGCTCCAGCCCGGCACTGCGCGCCGGGCCAAGGTTGACGGGCCGGGACACCCAGCGCGGCACGCTGGCCCAGGGCACGGTCTCGAGCCGGGTGACGTTGCGGATGAGCCCATCGACGTGGCGCAGGAAGCCGCCCACGGACACCATGCCGTTGCCGCCGAGGTACTTCTCGAGTGCCACGTCCAGGCCGGTGGAGAGCTCAGGCTGCAGGAAGGGATTGCCGGTGCGGTCCGGCGAGATCGGCGGGTTCGGCCGGTCCACCGGATAGGTGGTGTTGATGGCCGGGCGGGCCACGAGGCGGTTCAGGTCGGGCGCCCGGTAGGCGCGGGTGAGGCTCGCGCGCAGCAGATCCTTGCCCTGCGGATCGAGGCGGTAGTTGAGGTGAGCCATGGGCGTGAGAACGCGGCTCTCGCTCGTGATCACGTCCTGCGGGCCCTGGCTGCGCAGGGCAATCCGTTCGGCGCGCAGCCCCAGGTAGGCCGACAGCCGCGGGCCGAGCTCCCATTCATCCTGGACCCATGCGGCCTGGCGCTCGATGCGTGCCACGAAGGCCTGCCCTTCGTAATCGGCCAGCTGCTGCTGCCCGTTCTCGAGCGCGGTGCGTGCCTCCTCGCGCCGGCGCGACTCCAGCTCGAAGCCCGCCGCCAGGGTGTGGGCCGCGCCGACGGGCCGCACGATCTTGCCGGCGGCCGTGGCGGAGGATTCCTCCGTGCGGGCCAGCGTGAGTCGCGTCACCGTCGGGGCTCCGGCCGCGTCGCGGCCCAGGCCATCGGTGCGGGCCTGGCTGTCGGAGATCTGCGCACTGGCGCGCAGCTCGTAGCGGCCGCCCTCGGGCAGGCGGCGCGAGAACTGCAGGCCGGTTCGCAGCATCTGCCAGTAGCCGCCGTTGCGGTTCTCGTCCTGTACGCTCGGAGGCAAGGCGCCCGCCAGCACCTCGGTGCGGCTTTCTCCGGCGCTGCGGAACTCGTGGCGCTGAGCGAAGGTGTTGAAGTCCAGCGTGCGCCCCCCGCCCAGGGGCCAGGACAGGCGCGGCCCGAAGCTGCCGCCGTAGCCCCACCAGCGGCTGCGCCCGGCCGAGCGCAGATGCTGCGGATCGAGGTTGAGATCACGCCCGAAGCGCTCGGACTGCCAGCTGTTGCCTCCGCGCCACTCGTAGACCGAGGCGGGCAACGCCACGCCCAGCGGGCCCCACTGGTCGGCCCAGGTGAGGCTGGCGCTGCCCACCGGGCGCTCGGTCTGGTAGCTCGTGCCCAGACGCCATTCGCGCTGGCGCACGCGCAGGGGCTGACGCAGGATCACGTTGATCGTGCCGGCCACGGCCTGGGCGCTGAATTCGGCCGTGGGCCCCTTGGTGATCTCGATGCGCTCGACCTGGGAGGGGGGCAGGTTCTCCAGCGAGAAGCCCGGCGGCGCGCGCTCGCCATTGACGAGGATCAGCGTGTAGCCCGAGCCCAGGCCACGCAAGCGCGGCGCGCCACCTTGCACATCCACGCCCGGTGTGCGCCGCAGGACATCCGTGACGCTGACATCGCCGAAGCGGTCGAGCTCCTCGCGCCCGACGATGGAGGTGGCCACCGAGCGACGTCGCTGCTGCTCGGTGTCGCTCACCTCGTTGCCGCGGATCTCCACACGCTGCGGCGCCGGTGGCGGAGCCGGCTCGGGCTCCACCGCCTGCGCGCGCAGGCCGTCGCCCGCGGCGCAGGCAAGCGCGGCGGTGAGCAGGCGGGCCGTGCGCAGGGCGATCACCGGCCCCTTTGCTGCAGCCGGGCGAAGGCTGCGGCCATCGCCCCTTGCGAGCCCGTGCCGGCAGCGGATGGGGGGGCGGCCGCGCGCGCCACGCGCTCTCCTCGGGCGGCCGGCCGGAAACGGTTGTCCCCTGCCCCGCCGCCGGGCAACTGCGAGCCGGGGGCCTCGGCGCGCATGGACAGCGCGATGCGGCGGCGCTGCACATCGACCTCGACCACGCGCACCTGCACCACCTGG
This sequence comes from Rubrivivax sp., assembly GCA_046081145.1. Taxonomy (GTDB): domain Bacteria; phylum Pseudomonadota; class Gammaproteobacteria; order Burkholderiales; family Burkholderiaceae_C; genus Rubrivivax. The sequence goes on along the minus strand of JBJTVI010000557.1, from coordinate 1,499 downwards.
CCGGCACGCACCACCTCGCGGGCGTCGGCCACGTAGCGGTCGGCGAGCTGGCTCACGTGCACGAGCCCGTCCTGGTGCACGCCCACATCGACGAAGGCGCCGAACTGGGCCACGTTGGTCACGGTGCCCTCCAGGCGCATGCCGGGCTCGAGGTCGGCGAGCTCATGCACCCCCTCCTGGTAGCGCGCCACTTCGAAGCCCGGGCGCGGGTCGCGGCCCGGCTTCTCGAGTTCGGCCAGGATGTCGCGCACGGTGACGGCGCCGAAGCGCGAGTCGGCGAAGGCTTCCGGGCGAAGGGTGCGCAGCACCTCGGGCTTGCCCATCACGGCGGTGATGGGCCGCCCCGCAGCCTCGAGCAGGCGTTGCACGAGCGGGTAGGTCTCGGGGTGCACGCCGGTCATGTCCAGCGGGTCCTCACCCTCCCGGATGCGCAGGAAACCGGCGGCCTGCTCGAAGGTGCGCGGGCCCAGGCCGGACACCTCCAGGAGCTGGCGCCGGCTGCGAAACGAGCCATGGGCATCGCGCCAGCGCACGATGCCGGCGGCCACCGAAGCGGACAGCCCCGACACCCGGCGCAGGAGCGGCACCGAGGCCGTGTTGAGGTCCACGCCCACGGCATTCACGCAGCTTTCCACGACACCGTCAAGCTGGCGCGCGAGGCCTCCGGGGTCGAGGTCATGCTGGTACTGGCCCACGCCGATGCTGCGGGGGTCGATCTTCACGAGTTCGGCCAGCGGGTCCTGCACGCGCCGCGCGATGCTCACCGCGCCGCGCAGGCTCACGTCGAGCTCGGGCAGCTCCTGGCTGGCGAGCTCGCTGGCCGAGTACACCGAGGCACCCGCCTCGCTGACGATGACCTTGTCCAGGAGGTGGGTGGGCGCGGCCGAACGGACGCGTTGCATGAGTTCGGCGGCGAGCTTGTCGGTCTCGCGGCTGGCCGTGCCGTTGCCCACCGCGATCAGCGTCACGCCATGCTGTGCGACGAGCCGGCCGAGTGCGGCGAGCGCGCCTTCCCAGTCGCGGCGGGGCTCGTGCGGGTAGACGGTGGCCGTGTCGAGCACCTTGCCCGTCTGGCTGACGATGGCCACCTTCACGCCCGTGCGGATCCCGGGGTCGAGCCCCATGACGACGCGCGGGCCGGCCGGTGCGGCCAGCAGCAGGTCGCGCAGGTTGTCGCCGAAGACTCGGATGGCCACCGCCTCGGCCTGCTCGCGCAGCCGCGTGAAGAGGTCGCGCTCCAGGCTCAGCGAGAGCTTGACCTTCCATGTCCAGGTGATGGTTCCGCGCACGAGCGCATCGCCCGGCCGCCCCGATGCGCGCCAGCCGAGGTGATGAGCGATGCGCCCCTCCGCGAGCGTGGGCTCCCCGGGAGAGGCGGGCTCGTCGACGACGAGCCGCACGTCCAGGCAGCCCTGGGTGCGGCCGCGAAAGACCGCGAGCGCGCGGTGGCTCGGCATGCGGGCGATCGGCTCGTCGTGCTCGAAGTAGTCGCGAAAGCG
>JBJTVI010000556.1:0-2006 GCA_046081145.1 Rubrivivax sp. | reverse complement strand
TGTTGCCGTGTGCCGTTGTGCCCAGTGGTTCAAACCCGTGTAGATGCCTTGCCATTGCTTCGGAGCCGCCATCATGACCCTGCCCCGCCACCGCCGCTGCCGCCACCCCCGCGCTCATCACCTGGCGCTCAAGCCCACGCTACTCTCCCTGGCGGTGGCGGCCTGCTTCCCGGCCAACGGCATCGCCAACCCCACCGACCCCTCGGTGGTGGTGGGCAGCGCGCGCTTCGAGCAGGCCGGCCACAGCCTCACCGTCACCAACTCCCCCGGGGCGGTGATCGAGTGGCGCGGCTTCTCCGTGGGCGTGGGCGAGATCACCCGCTTCGCCCAGCAATCGGCCGCCAGCAGCGTGCTGAACCGCGTCACCGGGCAGGACCCCAGCCAGATCCTGGGCCGCCTCGAATCCAACGGCCAGGTCTTCCTCATCAACCCCAACGGCATCCTGTTCGGGCGCGAGGCGGTGGTGGACGTGGGCGCGCTGGTGGCCTCCACCCTGCCCCTGTCCAATGCCGATTTCGCCGCCGGGCGGCTCAACTTCGGGCTGGGCAGCGGGGGCATCCACAACCAGGGCCTGCTGCAGAGCGTGGCGGGCGGGCGCATCTACCTGGTGGCGCAGGACGTGCAGAACCACGGCATCATCCGCGCCCCCGATGGGCAGGTGCTGCTGGCCGCGGGCAGCCAGGTGAACCTGGTGGACAGCTACCGGCCCGACATCCAGGTGAGCCTCAGCGCGCCCGCCGGGGGCGAGGCGCTCAACGTGGGGCAACTGGTGGGCGGCCAGGTGGGCATCTACGCCGCGGCCATCCGCCAGCAGGGCACGGTGCAGGCCACGGGGGCGCAGGTGGGCGCCGGGGGCGAGATCATCTTCAGCGCCTCGCGCACCCTGGACGTGGCCCCGGGGGCGAGCCTGAGCGCCGACGGGCTGGCGGGCGGGCGCATCCGCCTGCAGGCCGGCGACACGGCGCTGGTGGCGGGCACGGTGTCGGCCACGGGCAGCGCGGGCACGGGCGGGCGGGTGGAGCTGCTGGGCCGCAACGTGGGCGTGCTCGATGGGGCGCGCATCGATGCCTCGGGCAGCAGCGGCGGCGGCCACATCCGCATCGGCGGCGACCGGCTCGGCCAGGGCGAGCTGCCGCGGGCGCAGCAGTTGCGCGTGGAGGCGGGAGTCTCGATCCGCGCCGATGCCACCACGCGCGGCGATGGCGGCGACATCGTGCTGTGGTCCGAAGCGCGCACCGATTTCGCGGGCGGCATCAGCGCCCGCGGCGGCCCCGGCGGCGGCCGCGGCGGCGAGGCCGAGGTGTCCTCGCGCGGGGTGCTGAGCTACACGGGCTGGACCGATCTGCGCGCCCCCCTGGGCGCCTGGGGCACGCTGCTGCTGGACCCCTTCAACATCTTCATCTCCAGCGCCACCCAGACCACCTCGCCCGGCTTCACGCCCAACGCCAACGACAGCGTGATCAACGCCGCCACGCTGGTCACGGCCCTGGGCGGTGCCCACGTGACCGTATCCACCGGGCTCACGGGAAGCCCGGGTTCCCAGGCGGGCAACATCACGCTGTCCGTGCCGCTCACGTGGTCCAGCGCGAGCATTCTCACCCTGCAGGCCGCCAACCACATCACGCTCAATGGCGCGGTCACGGCCTCAGCCGGCGGGCTGACGCTGCAAGCGGGCAGCAGCAGCAGCATCAACGCCAACGGGGCCATCTCGGTGGGGCGCTTCGAACTGGTGAGCGGCAACTGGACGCAGAACAGTGCGTCTCTGCCGGGCCTCACGGCGACGGATTTCCGCATCACCGGCGGCAGCTTCCTGCGCGCCCAGGGCGGCGACGGCACCATCGCCACGCCCTACCTCATCGGCGATGTCTACGGCCTGCAGGGCATGGCCAGCACCGGCCTGCTAGGCGCGCAGTTCAAGCTCGTCGACCACATCGACGCCAGCGTCACCAAGAACTGGAACAGCGGCAAGGGCTTCCGGCCCGTCGGCGGCGTCGCCAACGCCTTCT
>JBJTVI010000555.1:0-6808 GCA_046081145.1 Rubrivivax sp. | reverse complement strand
GAAGGCCCTGCCCGAGCTGCTCGGCGGCTCGGCCGACCTCACCGGCTCCAACCTCACGAACACCGCCTCCACCCCGGCCTTGCGCTTCGACGAGGCCGGCGCGCCCAACGGCGGGCGCCACATCAATTACGGCGTGCGCGAGTTCGGCATGGCCGCGGTCATGAACGGCGTGGCCCTGCATGGCGGCTTCATTCCCTACGGCGGCACCTTCCTCACCTTCAGCGACTACAGCCGCAACGCGATCCGCATGGCCGCGCTCATGAAGCGCCGCGTCGTGCATGTGTTCACGCACGACTCCATCGGGCTGGGCGAAGACGGCCCCACGCACCAGAGCGTGGAGCACGCCGCGAGCCTGCGCCTGATTCCGAACCTGGAGGTCTGGCGCCCGGCTGACACCGCCGAGACCGTGGTGGCCTGGCAGGCGGCGCTGGCGGCAAGCGACCGGCCCACGGCGCTGCTGCTGTCGCGCCAGAACCTGCCCTACGCACCCAAGGCCTCGCTTGCAGACATCGCCCGCGGCGGCTACGTGCTGGCCGAGCCGGCCGAGGTGGGCCTGAAGAAGAAGGCCCGCGCCGTGATCGTGGCTACCGGCAGCGAGGTGCAGCTGGCGCTGCACGCGCAGGCCGAGCTTGCCCGCGAGGGGGTGGCCGTGCGAGTGGTGAGCCTGCCCAGCACCACCGTCTTCGACAGGCAGGATGTCGCCTACAAGCGTGCCGTGCTGCCGCCCGGGCTGCCCCGCATCGCCGTGGAGGCAGGCGTCACCGACGGCTGGTGGAAGTACGGCTGCGCCGCCGTGGTCGGGATCGACCGCTACGGCGAGAGCGCGCCGGCGCCGGCGCTCTTTGCGCACTTCGGGTTCACCGCCGCCAACGTGGCCGCCACCGTGCGCGCTGTGCTCGGCAGGCGCTGAGCCTCGCGCCGGCGCCCCGCGCGCGCCGGGGCTCGCGCCGCTTGCACCCGCCTCGTTCACCGATTTCAGACCCCGATTTCACACCCCGATTTCAGACCCAGGAGGACCCATCCCATGACCATCAAGGTTGGCATCAACGGCTTCGGCCGCATCGGGCGCATGGTGTTTCGCGCCGCCGTGCAGAACTTTCCCGGCATCGAGATCGTCGGCATCAACGACCTGCTCGAGCCCGACTACCTCGCCTACATGCTCAAGTACGACAGCGTGCACGGTCGCTTCAAGGGCGAGATCGCGGTGGAGGGCAGCACGCTGATCGTCAATGGCAAGCGCATCCGCCTGACGGCCGTGAAGGACCCCGCCGAGCTCAAGTGGGGCGAGGTGGGTGCCGACGTGGTGGTGGAGGCCACGGGCCTCTTCCTGACCAAGGACAGCGCCCAGAAGCACATCGATGCCGGTGCGAAGAAGGTCGTGATGAGCGCGCCCTCGAAGGACGACACGCCGATGTTCGTCTATGGCGTGAACCACGCCACCTACGCCGGCCAGGCCATCGTCAGCAACGCGAGCTGCACCACCAACTGCCTGGCCCCCGTGGCCAAGGTGCTCCACGACAACTGGGGCATCAAGCGCGGCCTCATGACCACCGTGCACGCGGCCACCGCCACGCAAAAGACCGTGGACGGCCCGAGCAACAAGGATTGGCGCGGCGGGCGCGGCATCCTCGAGAACATCATCCCGAGCTCCACCGGCGCCGCCAAGGCCGTGGGCGTGGTGATTCCCGAGCTCAACAAGAAGCTCACCGGCATGTCTTTCCGCGTGCCCACCTCCGATGTGTCGGTGGTCGACCTCACGGTCGAACTCGTGAAGGAAGCCGGCTACGACGAGATCTGCGCGGCGATGAAGGCCGCCAGCCAGGGTGCCATGAAGGGGGTTCTCGCCTACACCGAGGACAAGGTGGTGGCCACCGATTTCCGCGGCGAGCCCTGCACCAGCGTCTTCGACGCCGAGGCCGGCATCGCGCTGGACCGTACCTTCATCAAGGTGGTGGCCTGGTACGACAACGAGTGGGGCTACTCCAACAAGGTGCTGGAGATGCTGCAGGTGATCGCGCGCTGAGCGGCCGCCGGCTCCGCCTTTACAGTCGCTTGCAGGCCGCCACCCCGGCCGGGGCCTACACTGCAGCCATGGCGATCGTCAGGCGCGCATTGCGCAAGTGGGTGGCCACGCTCGTGCTGGGCGTGTGGCCGGCTTCTCTCAGCTGGGTGGCGCTGGCGGCGGCCGCAGGGCCTGCACCGGCAGGCGCGGCAGCTGCCGCCGAGGCCCGCGTGATCGTGACCTGGCGCAGCGAGGCCCGCCTCGTGCGGGCCCACCCCCTGCGCGCGGGCGCCTCCTCCGACGAGGTGCGCCGCACCCACCAGAGCCGGGCCGACGGGCTGTCCCGGCGCATGGGGCTGCCGCTTCAGGCCGGCCGCGTGGTGGCGCAGCGTGCGCACGTGCTCACCGCCACCGGCCTGAGCTCCGAGGCACTCGTGCGGCGCCTGGCCGCCGACCCCGACGTCGAGGAGGTGGTGGTCGACCGCCGTCGCCGCGCGCAGTGGGTGCCCAATGATCCGCTCTTCCTCACCGGCCAGGGCACGCGCGGCCCCGATGCCGGGCAGTGGCACCTGCGAGTCCCCACCGACACCGTGCGCTCGGGCACCAACGTGCAGGCTGCCTGGGATCGCACCACGGGCAGCGCCGACATCGTCGTGGCGGTGCTCGACACCGGCATCTGGTCCGCACACGAGGATCTGCGGGGACAGACCGTTGCGGGCTACGATTTCATCACCCGCTCCGATTACGCCAACGACGGCGACGGTCGCGACGCCAGCCCCGAGGATCCGGGCGACTGGATCACCTCGCAGGAAAACAGCGCCGGTGTCTTCAAGGATTGCGGTGTCTCCAACAGTTCCTGGCACGGCACGCGCGTGGCCAGCATCATTGGCGCGGCCACGAACAACGGCCTGGGGATGGCCGGCGTGGCGCCCGGTGCCCGCCTCATGCCGGTGCGTGTGCTGGGCAAGTGCGGCGGCTTCGATTCGGATATCGCAGCCGGCATGCGCTGGGCAGCGGGCGTCCCCCTGCCGGGCTACCCCCCTCCGCCCGTGCCCGCGCGCGTCCTCAACCTGAGCCTCGGGGGCGACGGCGCCTGCGCCAGCTCGGCCTACCCCCGGGCCATCGAGGAGGTCACCGCCAGGGGCGCCCTCGTCGTCGTGGCCGCCGGCAACAGCGCCGGGCGCGCCCCCGGCGCGCCGGCCAACTGCCCAGGCGTGGTGGCCGTGGGCGGCCTGCGCCACGCCGGCTCCAAGGTGGGCTTTTCCGATCTCGGCCCCGAGCTCACGATCTCCGCACCAGCGGGCAACTGCGTGAATATCACCGCGGGCTCGGCCTGCCTGTACCCGATCCAGACCGCCTCCAACACGGGCACCACGGTGCCGCAGGCGGGCGGCTCGCGCTATTCCGACAGCTTTGCCTATTCGGTGGGCACGAGCTTTGCCGCCCCGATCGTCTCGGGCGTGGCCGCCCTCATGCTCTCGGTGCGCCCGCAGATGACGCCTGCGCAGGTCAAGGCGCTGCTGCAGTCCTCCGCGCGTCCTTTCCCCACGAGCGGCGCCGACAACGGCCCGGACGACGCCACCGCCGTGCAGGCCTGCCGCGCCCCGGATGGCACCGATCAGCTCCAGTGCTACTGCACCACCGCGCTGTGCGGGGCCGGAATGCTCGATGCCGCAGCCGCCGTTGCCGCCGCGGCGGCCGCCCCGGTACCCCGGATCCAGGTGCTCACCGCCGCCCCCACGGCCGGCAGCACCGTTCAGCTCAGCGCCGAGGGCTCCTCCGCACCCGCGGGGCGTACGGTGGCGGCCTACGCGTGGGAGCTGGTGGAGGGCGGGGGCGTCGTCAGCGGCTTCAGCGCCTCCACCAACGCCCTGACCACCTCGCTCCTGCCTTCGGCGGCGGGCAGCTTCACGGTGCGCCTGACCGTCACCGACAGCCTGGGTGCGCAGGCCAGCACGCAGCTGGCCGTGACGGTGGCGGCCGCACCGGTGGTCACGCCGCCTGCGCCCACCCCGACCCCTGTGCCCACCCCCACGCCTGCCCCTGCGCCGAGCTCCGGCGGCGGGGCTGCCTCCTGGGGCTGGCTTGGGGCACTTGCACTGGCGGCCTGGGCGCTGCGCCCGCGGCGCAGGGCGGCCCGCCACCCCGGCGGCGCCTCAGCGCGCTGAGCTCGCCGGCCCCGAGGCGGGCTGCGCGGCGCGTGGCGGGGCCGGCCTGACGGCCACCTTCTCCGGGTTGAGCTGCTCGAGCTGCCGTTGCGGCTCGCGCTGCCCCTGCCAGGGCGCAGGCAGCCACGGCGACACCCATCCCTGTGTCCAGATGAAGAAGGCCAGGTTGGCCACCAGCAGCACCAGCACCCAGCCCCGCATCAGGCCGCCTCCGCCGCGCGCTCGGGCCGCACGCTGACCTCGCCCGCGCTCACCCGGTGCAGCCGGCCGGCCTCGTCGCGCACCCGCAGCGCGCCGTCGGCGTCCACGCCGATCGCCGTGCCCGTGGGCAGGCCCGCCAGCGTGGTCGTGACGCGCTGGCCACGCAGCAGGTCACGCGCCTCGAAGGCCCCCAGGAAAGGCGCCAGCCCCTCGCGCTCGAAGCGCAGCCACGCGCGCAGCAGCGGTTCGGCCACGCGCCGCAGCACGCGCGGTGCGCTCGCCTGCTCGTCGATCTCGCACAGGCCCGCCACGCCCGTGGCGAAGGCGGGCTGGCCCTCCCGGCCCTCCCGGCCCGCAGGGGCCCCCGCCGGGGCACCCGGCGCGCGCACGTTGAGCCCCACCCCGACCACGCACACGCGCCCGCGCTCGGCGCTAGCCGTCTCGATGAGGATGCCCCCGAGCTTGCGGCCGCTGCCCGGCTGCGTCCCGCGAAGCCACAGGTCGTTGGGCCATTTCAGGCCGATCGAGCGGCCCGACGGGTCGAGCGCCTCGGCCAGCGCCACGCCCACGGCCAGAGACAGGCCCGACCCCTGCACCGTCGCACGGCGCAGGCCCAGCGAGAAGGTCAGCGAGTCCCCGCGGGCGGCGTACCAGGCGCGCCCCATGCGGCCGCGGCCGGCGCTCTGGTGCTCGGCCACCAGCAGCCAGGCCGCCCCGTTCCCGCCGGCTTGGCGCGCACGCGCCAGGAGCGTGGTGTTGGTCGAGGCATCCTCGGCCAGGACCTCCACCGCCAGGCCCGGCTGCAGCGCCTGCAATTCGGCCTGCAACGCCGCGGCTGACCACTCCAGCGTCGGCGCGGGCGTCACGGCGGCCCCGGGCGGCAGCGGCCTCAGCGCCGCTTGGGCGCGAGCATCGTGCCCCGGCAGATCGGGCTGCCACAGCGGCAGGCGTACTGCTTCTTCAGCCGCGGCGTGTAGCGCTCGTCGATCACGAGCCCGTAGTCGTAGAAGAGCTCCTCCCCGGGCGCCAGGTCGCGCAGGGCGCGGATGAACACGCGGCCGTCCTGCTCGTCGGCCTCGCAGTTGGGCTCGCAGGCATGGTTGATCCAGCGCGAGGCGTTGCCACCGTACAGCGCGTCGATCACGTGGCCGCCGTCGAGCTGGAAATAGAAGGTGTGGTTCGGGTCCGCCGGATCGTGCGGGTGGCGCCGAAGCGCCTCCTTCCAGGTGATGTGCTCGCCCGTGTACTCGATGATCGACTCCCCCGCCGCAAGGGGGCGCAGGGCGTACACGCCCTTCCCATGCACTCCGCTTCGGCGCACCTGGATGCGCCGGCCTGCGGGTTTCGGGGTGGGGGCTTGCGGGGTCGGCTTCATTCGTTACAGTGAATTCATGGGCGCGCGCGTGCATGTGCGTGCGCGCGAGGCATTGTAGGCAAGCGCCGCGGCTCCCGCCGCGGCCGGCCGTGGAAGGACAGATGGGCAAGTCGCTGATCATTGCGGAAAAGCCGAGCGTGGCACAGGACATCGTGCGCGCGCTCACCCCCGTGGCGGGCAAGTTCGAGAAGCACGCCGAGCACTTCGAGAACGAGCGCTACGTCGTCTCCTCGGCCGTGGGCCACCTGGTGGAGATCAAGGCCCCGGAGGAGTACGACGTCAAGCGCGGCAAGTGGAGCTTCGCCCACCTGCCCGTGGTGCCGCCGCACTTCGACCTCGCGCCCATCGACAAGACCAAGTCGCGCCTGAACGCGGTGGTCAAGCTGTGCAAGCGCAAGGACGTCACCGAGATGATCAACGCCTGCGACGCCGGGCGCGAGGGCGAGCTGATCTTCCGCCTGATCGAGCAGTACGCGGCCGGCGCCAAGGGCACGTTGAACAAGCCGGTCAAGCGCCTGTGGCTGCAGAGCATGACGCCGCAGGCCATCCGCGACGGCTTCGACCGCTTGCGCAGCGACGAGCAGATGCGCGGCCTGGCCGACGCGGCGCGCAGCCGCTCCGAGGCCGACTGGCTGGTGGGCATCAACGGCACGCGTGCCTTCACCGCCTTCAACTCGCGCGACGGGGGCTTCTTCCTTACCACGGTCGGCCGGGTGCAGACGCCCACACTGGCCATCGTGGTCGAGCGCGAGGAGCAGATCCGCAAGTTCATCAGCCGCGACTACTGGGAGGTGCATGCGAGCTTTCTGGCCGAGGCTGGCGAATACCCGGCGCGCTGGTGCGATCCGAAGTGGAAGAAGGACGCCGACGACGCCGAGAAGCGCGCCGAGCGCCTGTGGAGCCAGAAGGAGGCGCAGGCCATCGTTGACGCGGTACGCGGCAAAACCGGCAGCGTCACCGAGGAAAGCAAGCCCACCACGCAGGCCAGCCCCGCCCTGTTCGACCTGACCAGCCTGCAGCGCGAGGCCAACGGCCGCTTCGGCTATTCGGCCAAGACCACGC
>JBJTVI010000554.1:0-2774 GCA_046081145.1 Rubrivivax sp. | reverse complement strand
GCAGAGACGAGGTACCCGCCAGGCCCGGCGCGAAGAGCACGCCGGGCTGGAAGAGGGTGGTGCGCAACTCGGGAATCGGCGACTCCGAGAAGCTGCGCGGGATGTTTGCGCCACCGTTGGCCACCGTCGCCAGTCCGGACCACCAGCCCACCTGGGTGCGCCGGGGCCCCACCGTGCCGCCCCAGCTCACGCGGTGATCCCAGGCCAGGTGGTAGCGGTTGAAGAGGGCCTCGCCGCTGAGGATGCGGTTGCCGCCGGCGTAGACGATCTGGCTCCAGCGCCCCGTGCCGCCGGTCAGGGCGTTGGCATCCAGAGGCGGGAGCGGGCAAGGCTGGTTCCTGGGGCACCTCGGCATCGGTACGGAGCTGTTGCCCACGCGCAAGTAGGTGGGCACGGCCTTACCGCTGGCCAGCAGGCTCGCGCCGGGCTGGATCGCGCCTGCCTCGACGTCCTGCATCAGGCCCTGGCGCACCGCCTCTGCCAGCTGCAGCGCTCCCGGTGGGTTGAGGAGCCCGGCGCCCTGCTGCAGCAGGTTGAAGCCCGCCAGCGGCTCGGCCGAGTACTGGAGCATGGCCTTGATCAGCGGCGGGGTGAGGCCGGGGTTGGCCTCGAGCATCAGCGCCACCGTGCCGGCCACCACCGGGGCGGCGATGGAGGTGCCGCTGAGCGTCATCACGGCGGCTGTGGGATCGGCGAAGTTGGTGGCCGAGCCGCCCGTCACCAGGGGCGGCACGAGGCTCGGGTTGCGTGCGGGAAGCTCCGACCGACCACGCGTGCCTGCGGGCGTCGCCATGGCCCCCAGGATCCGGTTGCCTGGCGCCACGAGATCGGGCTTGAGGGAGTTGTCGGGCCGGCGCTGGCCGGTGGGCGTGGTGTAGAGCCCGCGGGTCGGGCCGCGCGAGCTGAAGCGGTTGACGGTGTCGTCCGTTCGGGTGGCGGTGCCCATCGTGTTGGCCGATCCCACCGTGATCACCGAGGGCTCGATGCCGGGCGAACCCACGGTGCCGTAGACCTCCACTGTCTTGCCGTTGGCGCCTGGCTGGCTGCCGTAGTTGCCGGCGGCCACCACCACCGTGATGCCCATGGCGGTGGCGCTGCGCACGGCGCGGCACAGGGGGTCGGTCACGTAGGACTCGGTGGAGTCGGCCGACAGGCTCAGGTTCATCACCCGGATGTTGTGGCGGCGCGCGTTCATCACCACCCAGTCGATGGCGGCCAGCACGCTGCTGACGGTGCCAAAGCCATTGCGGTCGAGCACCTTGAAGTCGTAGAGCTGCGCATCGGGCGCCACGCCCGTGGAGTTGGGCGCTTGGTTCCACGCCCGCCCCGCAGCAACGCTGGCGACATGGGTGCCGTGGCCGTAGCCGTCAGATACCCCGTCCGGGCGCAGCATGATGGTGCGCAGGCGAGCCTCGTAGGCGTTGCGCAAGGCGGAGCCTGGCGTTAGGAGGTCGACCGAGGCATCGAACCCCGGCTTCCAGTCTTCTGCCCCCGCAGCACCCGCATCACCAGCGGCCGTGAAGTCTCCGGCGGCAGTGACCCGCGTTGCACCGTTGTCAGCGCGGAAGTTGGCGTGCTGGAGCATGATCCCCGAGTCGAGGATCGCGATGCCCACGCCGGCACCTGTCCGACCGCCGTGAGGTCTGGCCGGGGGCGTGTTATTGACCGCGGTTGCCGCAGGGGTGACCAGGACGCCGGTCGATGTGTTCGGCCTCTCGGTGACGGCCATGCCCCGCACACCCCCTCCCATGTCAAATGGGGCGATGTTGGTGGACCACTCCAGATCGCTGAAGATGGAGTTGTTGCTGCTGCGCGAGGTGAGCCGGTTTGGCGAGAGGCTCTGCACCTCCGGGCGCCGGGCGAGTTCGAGCACGCCCGCGGCAGGCAGCAGCACCGAGAGCCCTCGCACCGTGAGGTAGCCCATGTACACCGATCCACCCGCGCGCAGCACGGCCTGGCGCAGCTCGGCCATGGTCGGGTCGGCGCATTCGCAGAAGACCAGCGCCTTCACGTAGCGGGTGGTCGGGGTGCCCGCGGGAGAGCCGGCGGCAGGGGGCAGGTCGCGCGCCCAGACGTGGTTGGCCACGAGCGCGCGTGCCACGAGGGCGCTGCGCAGGTCGGCGGCGATCTTGGCCTGCGCGGGGTTGGTGCGTTGCTGCAGGCTCGTGGCCGGCAGGGCCGAGGCCTGGGCAGCCGCGCTGGCTGCCAGGGCCATGAGGGCGGCCAGCGCGGTGCGCAGGCCCGTTGCCGCCGTCTCGGGACGCTCTTTCCTGGCAGTCACGGAACACTCCTTTCGAGGTTCAGGCCTCGATGCCAGTCACTCCCCCAGCAATGCCTTGTCGCTGATGGCGCGCGCCGAGTTCGGCCCCAGGCCGTAGGCGGCCAGGTGGGTGGGTGCTTCGGTGGCCGGGGGGGCCTTGGCGGCGGCGTTCATCGCGCGGTCCGGTGCCACGTGCAGCACCTCGGCGCGCGCAGCCAGGCCGCGCACCTGCGCGGCCGGCAGCACCGCCACGACGGTGGCGATGGAGGGGTCATGCGAGACGACGTTGCCCCCCCGCTGGGTGATGTCCTTGCGCGCCTCGGCTAGGTCGGCGCTGCGGCGCTGGCCGGTGACGACCACGCGCACCCAGCGCTGGCCGGCGGCTTCGCGCAGCCAGGGCTGGCGCGCGGGCTTGTCGGCGTCAATGGCCAGGCGCAGGTCGGTGGCGACCTTGTGCGCCAGCGGGTCGGCTGCGGGCTTGGCGGTCTGCGCATGGGCGATCGCCAGGCTCAGG
>JBJTVI010000553.1:0-3494 GCA_046081145.1 Rubrivivax sp. | reverse complement strand
GCCCGCGCCGGCGACGACGCCCGCGACGCCGGCACCGGCGCCGCCACCACCGCCCGCTCGCAAGCCCTGAGCCCCCGCGCCCCGGGCGCGGCCCTGGCGCGCAGCCCTCAGGGCTGCGCCAGCCGGCGGCGCAGGATCTCGCCGGCCTGCGCCGGGTTGGCCTTGCCCTGGCTGGCCTTCATCACCTGGCCCACCAGGGCATTGAAGGCCTTGTCCTTGCCGGCTCGGAACTCCTCCACCGACTTCGGGTTCGCGGCCAGCACCTGGTCGACGAGCGTCTCGAGCGCGCCCGTGTCGCTGAGCTGGCGCAGGCCGAGCTGGTCGATCAGCGCATCCACCCGGGCCGGCGCCGCGGGCCCGTCTGCGGCCCACAGCGCCTCGAAGACCTGGCGGGCTCCGCTGTTGGACACCGTGCCGTCGGCCACGCGGCCGATGAGCGCCGCCAGGGCCGCAGCCGGCACCGGGCAGGCCTCGATCGTCAGGCCCTGCGCGTTGAGCCGCTTGGCCACCTCGCCCATGAGCCAGTTGGCCGCGAGCTTGGCCCAGGCGGTACCCGGGGGTGCGCCAGCCAGGGCCCGGCAGGCATCGCGCAGCGCCTCGTAGAACCGCGCAAAGGGCAGGCTCTGCGTCATCATCGCCGCGTCATTCGCGGGCAGCCCGTCGTTGCGCTGGAAGCGCGCGGCCATCGCCGCGGGCAGCTCGGGCATCGCCTCGCGCACGCCGGCCACCCAGGCCTGGCTGATCACCAGCGGGGGCAGGTCGGGGTCGGGGAAGTAGCGGTAGTCGTGCGCGTCTTCCTTGGTGCGCATGGTGCGCGTCTCGCCGCTGTCGGGGTCGAACAGGACGGTGGCCTGCTCGATGGACAGGCCATCCTCGATGCGGTCGATCTGCCACTGCACCTCGAAGTCGATGGCCTCCTTGAGGAAGCGAAAGGAGTTGAGGTTCTTGATCTCGCGCCGCGTGCCGAAGGGCGCGCCGGGGCGGCGCACCGAGACGTTGGCGTCGCAGCGAAAGCTCCCCTCCTGCATGTTGCCGTCGCAGATGCCGAGCCACATCACGAGCGCGTGCAGTGCGCGCGCGTACTCCACCGCCTCGGCCGAGGAGCGCATGTCGGGCTCGGAGACGATCTCCAGCAGCGGCGTGCCGGCGCGGTTGAGGTCGATGCCCGACAGGCCGTGGTAATCCTCGTGCAGGCTCTTGCCGGCATCTTCCTCGAGGTGCGCACGGGTCAGGCGCACGCACCGGGGCCGGCCCTCGAGCAGGAACTCCACCTGGCCGCCTTGCACCACCGGGGTCTCGTACTGGCTGATCTGGTAGCCCTTGGGCAGATCGGGGTAGAAGTAGTTCTTGCGCGCGAAGATCGATACCGGCGCCACGGTGGCCTGCACGGCCAGGCCGAAGACGATCGCCCGCTCGACCGCGCCGCGGTTGAGCACGGGCAGGGTGCCGGGCAGGGCGAGATCCACCGAGCAGGCCTGGGTGTTGGGCGCAGCGCCGAAGCGGGTGGAGGCGCCGCTGAAGATCTTGCTGGCGGTGGACAGCTGCGCGTGGGTCTCCAGGCCGATCACGACCTCGAAACCGCGCACGAGTGGGGCCTGGCTCATCGGGGTGCTGGGTGTGGGGGGCGCGCCGCTCAGTGCGCGCCCGGGCGGCGCGTGTGGAAATCGGTGGCCTGCTGCAGCGCGTGGGCGGCGTGCAGCAGCTGGCCTTCGCGGAAGTAGTTGCCCACGAGCTGCAGCCCCACCGGCAGGCCCTGCGAGCCGAAGCCCGCGGGCACGCTCATGCCGGGCAGGCCCGCCAGGCTTGCCGGCAGCGTGAAGATGTCGGCCAGGTAGCTCGCGATCGGGTCGTCGGCCTGCTCGCCGAGCTTCCACGCCACGGTGGGGGCCACCGGGCCGGCGATGAGGTCGCACTGCGTGAAGCAGGCCTGGAAATCGTCGGCGATCATCCGGCGCAGCTTCTGCGCCTGCACGTAGTAGGCGTCGTAGTAGCCGTGGCTGAGCACGTAGGTGCCGATCATGATGCGGCGCCTGACCTCCGCGCCGAAGCCCTCGGCGCGCGTCTTGCGGTACAGCTCGGCGAGGTCGGCCGGGTGCGCGGTGCGGTGGCCGAACTTCACCCCGTCGAAGCGCGAGAGGTTCGAGCTCGCCTCGGCCGGGGAGATGATGTCGTAGACCGGGATCGAGAGCTCGGTGCGCGGCAGGCTCACCTCCACGAGCGTGGCGCCCAGCCGCTCGAGCTCGGCCAGGGCCGCGCGTACGGCGCGCGCCACCTCTTCGGCCAGGCCTGCCGGGAAGAACTCTCGCGGCAGCCCGATGCGCAGGCCCGACAGCGGGCGCGCGACAGTGGCGCCCTCGCGCGGCGCGTGCAGCTGCGCCGCGTAGTCCACCGGCGGCTGCTCCACGCTCGTGGCGTCGCGTGCATCGAAGCCGCCCATGGCCGAGAGCAGCATCGCGCAATCCTCGGCCGAGCGTGCCATCGGGCCGGCCTGGTCCAGGCTGGAGGCAAAGGCGATCATCCCGTAGCGCGAGCACACGCCGTAGGTGGGCTTGATGCCCGTGATGCCGCAAAAGGCCGCCGGCTGACGAATCGAGCCGCCGGTGTCGGTGCCGGTGGCCGCCGGGGCGAGCCTGGCTGCCACGGCCGCAGCCGAGCCGCCGGAGGAGCCGCCGGCCACGCGTGTGCGATCCCAGGGGTTGTGCACGGGGCCGAAGGCGGAGTTCTCGTTGGACGAGCCCATCGCGAACTCGTCGCAGTTGAGCTTGCCCAGCATCACCATGCCTGCGCCCGGCGCGCCACCGGGCTCGCCTGCGCCCAGCCGCGCCACCACGGTGGCATCGAAGGGGCTGCGGTAGTCGGCGAGCATGCGCGAGCCGGCGGTGGAGGGCAACTCGCGCGTGACGAAGATGTCCTTGTGGGCCACCGGCACGCCCGTCAGCGGCCCGGCCAGGCCGCGGGCGCGGGCCTCGTCGGCTGCGCGGGCCTGCGCGAGCGTGACCTCGGGCTCGATGCTCAGGAACGCACCCAGGCCGGCATCGGCCTGTGCGCGCGCGAGCAGCTCGCCGGCGAGCTCCACCGCGGTGCAGCGGCCCGCTGCCAGCGCGCGCGCGAGCTCGGCCACCCCCGCCTCGTGCAGCGGCAGGCTCATTCGATCACCCGGGGCACGAGGTACAGGCCGTCCTGCACCGACGGGGCGCTGCGCTGGTTGGCCTCGCGTGCATCGGCCTCGGTCACGGCGTCCTCGCGCAGTCGCAGGTGCACGGGCCGCACCGCCGCCAGCGGCGTGTACAGCGGCTCCACGCCGCGCGTGTCCACCGCCCGCATGCGCTCGACGATGTCGAAAAAGCCGTTGAGCTGGCCGAGCACGGATGCGCGCTCGGCCGGGCCGAGCTCGAGCCGGGCGAGTTCGGCGATGCGCTGCACGTCTGAAGGGGTGAGAGCCATCGTGTCGCGGGTGGGCAGGCCGGCCCGGCCTTGCGCCCGGGCTCCGGCTG
>JBJTVI010000552.1:0-3978 GCA_046081145.1 Rubrivivax sp. | reverse complement strand
CGTGATCGAAGTAATCCCGAAAGCGTGCGACATCGGCCTGGTTTGCATCCTGCCCATCGACGAGCCGGCTGCGCAGTGTGCCGGCCGCCCACAGCCACTCGCGCAGGCTGCCCACGAGCGCGGCGTCCTCGGCCCAGTGCTCGCTGAGCAGGTCGCGCACGCCTTCGAGCACCGCGGTGGCATCGGCAAAGCCCGCTTCGGCGTTGACGAAGGCCGCCGCCTCGACCAGCGGCTCGAGGCCGAGGTCGGCCCACAGGTGGTTGGCCAGTGGCTCCAGGCCCGCTTCGCGCGCGATCATGGCCTTGGTGCGGCGCCTGGGCTTGTAGGGCAGGTAGAGGTCCTCGAGCACCTGCTTGCTCGCAGCCTGCTCGATGGCCCCGCGCAGGGCCGGGGTGAGCTTGCCCTGCTCCTGGATGCTCGCGAGGACCACCTCGCGACGCGCCTGCAGCTCGCGCAGGTAGGACAGGCGCTGCTCGAGCTCGCGCAGTTGCGCATCGTCGAGGCCGCCGGTGGCCTCCTTGCGGTAGCGGGCGATGAAGGGCACGGTGGCACCGCCATCGAGCAAGGACACGGTGGCCTCGATCTGCGCCGGGCGCACCTGGAGCTCGGCGGCGATCTGATGGGCGAGGGAAGGGAAGGAAGCGGGGCGGGAAGGATCGGGGTTCACGGAGCGGGCGGGTTCGGGGGTCAGGTTCGAAGCGCCCGGCGCAGTTCCTGCGCGATATCGGGTCGCTCCGCGAAAGGGTCGCTCGGGTTGCGGCCGGCCAGCACATCCTCCATGCGGATGCGCACACCGCCCAGGGCCTGCGGGTGGCTGAAGACGTAGAAGCGGCCTGCGGCCATCGCATCGAAGACGGCCTGCGCCACCTCGGCCGCGCTGACGCGCCCCCGGGAGACGGCCTTCTCGCTCATGGCCTGGGCTATCAGCTGGCTGCGCGTGGGGCGCGAGCCGGAATCGCTCATGGCTTCGGGGCGATTGCGGTGGCTCTGCGAGATGCCGGTGGGCACGAAGTAGGGGCACAGCACGTGCGCCTGGACCTGCCCGGTGACGAGGCTGAGGTCCTGGTGCAGGGTCTCGCTGAGCGAGACCACGGCGTGCTTGGTGACGTTGTAGACACCCATGTTGGGTGCATTGAGCAGCCCGGCCATGCTGGCGGTGTTGACGATGTGGCCGCGCCAGGAGGGGTCGGCTGCCGCTGCCGCGAGCATCAGCGGCGTGAAGACGCGCACGCCATGCGCCACGCCCATCAGGTTCACGCCGATGACCCACTCCCAATCCTTGAGGGTATGCTCCCAGATCAGGCCACCGGCGCCCACGCCGGCGTTGTTGAAGACGAAGGTGGGAGTGCCGAAGCGCGCGAGCGTGGCCGCGGCCAACTCCTCGACCTCCTGGGCCTTCGAGACGTCCAGGCGATGGGCGAGCACCTCGGCGCCGAGGGCGCGCACATCATCGGCGGCGCGGCCGAGCGCGTCGGCCTGGACATCGGCCATCACCACGCGCATGCCCTCCCGTGCGGCGATGCGGCTGGCTTCCAGGCCGAAGCCCGATGCGGCCCCGGTGATGACGGCGATGCCGTGGGCAATTGCGCTCATGTGGGCTCCGGTGAGGGAAGGTGTTGCGAGGAATCCGGTGGGCGGAACATCTGCACGTGCGGGATGCCATCCTCGCCGTACGGGGCACCCTGCGCGTGGAAGCCCAAGGTACCGTAGAAAGGTTGCAGATGCGCTTGCGCGCTGATGCGGATGCCTTGCCCAGGCCAGGCCCGGGCGCACCGCACCAGACCCTCGCGCATCAGCAGCCAGCCCTGGCCCTGCCCCCGTACCTCCGGGGCCGTGATGACGCGGCCGATGGAGGGTTCGGCGTACTTCACTCCTGGGTCGAGCACCCGGAGGTAGGCCTGCAAGGCGCCGGTTGCGGCCCGGCCGAGCAGGTGGAAGGCCCGCCTGTCCAGCCCGTCGGGATCGAGGTAGGGGCCCTGCTCCAGGATGAAGACGCGGCAGCGCAGCGCCAGCGCGTCGTAGAGCGCGTCCACGCCGAGCTGCTCGAAGCGGGCCCAGTGCCAGCGCACTGGCGCCTCACGCGAGCTGGACGAGTTGCTTGCCGAAGTTGCGGCCCTTGAGCAGGCCGAGGAAGGCCTCGGGCGCGGCTGCCAGGCCCTGTGCCACCGTCTCGCGGTACTTGAGCCGGCCGGTGGCCACCATCGTGCCGAGTTCCTTGAGGGCGGCCGGCCAGAGCTCCATGCGCTCGCTGACGATGAAGCCCTGCAGCTTCAGGCGCGACACCAGGATCAGCGAGGGGTTGGCCATCGGGATCGGCTCGCCGTTGTAGCCGGCGATCATCCCGCAGAAGGCGATGCGGCCGAAGGCGTTCATGCGCAGCATCACGGCGTCCAGGATCACACCGCCGACGTTCTCGAAGTAGCCGTCGATTCCTTGCGGGCAGGCCTGCTTGAGGGCGGCCAGCAGCGCCTTGAGGTCGCGATGCGCCTTGTAGTCGATGCGGCGTCGAAGCCGAGTTCGCTCACGAAGTAGTCGCATTTGTCCGGGCCACCGGCGATGCCCACCACGCGGCAGCCGCGGGCCTTGGCAAGCTGCCCCACCGCACCGCCCACGGCGCCGCTGGCGGCACTCACCACCACCGTCTCACCCGGCTTGGGATCGATGATCTGCGTCAGGCCCATCCAGGCCGTGACGCCGGGCATGCCCACCGCACCGAGGTAGGCCTGCAAGGGGATGTGGGTCGTGTCCACCTTGCGAAGCAGGCCGGGCTGGTTCGCGTCGACGACGGCGTGCGTCTGCCAGCCGCCCATGCCCACGACCTTGTCGCCCGCGGCAAAGCCCGGGTGACGCGACTCGAGCACCTCACCCACGGTGCCGCCGATCATCACGGTGTCCAGCGGCTGCGGCTGGGCGTAGCTCTTGCCGTCGTTCATGCGGCCGCGCATGTACGGGTCCAGGCTCAGGTAGTGGTGGCGCACGAGCACCTGCGCCTCCGCCAGGGGCGGCAGCGCCACCTCGACGAGGCGAAAGTTGTCGACGGTGGGCTCGCCGGCCGGGCGCGAAGCGAGCAGGATCTGCTGGGTCAGGGTCATCGTGGTCATTCGTGTGGAGGAGGAGAGGTTTCGGAAATGCGGTCAATCATGCCCGGTGGCGGGGCGGCGCACCTCGCGCCCGCCAGGGCCGGCGGGCAGGCCGCGCAGCACCTTGAAGGTGCCGGTGGCGTGGGCCACCATCTCACCATCGGCGCGCGCCACGCTGCCCTCGCAGAAGGCCAGCGCCGCGGTGCGGCGCAGGCAGCGTGCGGTGGCGACCAGCCGCCCCTCGGCGGGCAGCATGAAGCTCGTCTTCATCTCGATGGTCGCCACCCCGGGAGTCTCTGCAGCAGGGTCGAGGCGCGGGCCGCGCGCAGCGTGCGCCATCGCCACGTCCAGCAGCGTCATCGTGACGCCGCCGTGCGCCATGGCCCAGGAGTTGGTGAGCTCGGGCCGGATCTCCACAGCGAGCACGGCCTGAGCGGGCTCCAGGCTCAGGAGCTCGAGCCCGAGCAGCCGTGCGAACGGGATCTCGACCTGGAATTCCATCGGAAGCTGACCCGCCGACCTCAACCCGCGTGAACGGCGCTCACGCCACCATCCACGGCCAGGATCTGACCCGTGATGTGCTTGCCGGCGGCACTGGCGAAGAGCAGCACGGCCCCCTTGAGGTCGTCGTCGTCACCCAGGCGGCGCAGTGGCGCATAGGCGGCCAGGTTCTCGACGCCGTGCTCGGCCAGTGTCGCCTGCGTCATGCGGCTGGGGAAGAAGCCTGGGGCCAGCGCGTTGACGGTGATGCCGTAGGGCCCCCACTCACCGGCCAGCGTGCGCGTGAAGTTCACCGCGGCTCCCTTGCTCGTCCTGGAGGCGATGAACTTCGTGTTGAGCGAGCTGGCGAGCCCGGCGATGGAGGCGATGTTGACGAGGCGACCGCGCCGGCGCGGGA
>JBJTVI010000551.1:0-5065 GCA_046081145.1 Rubrivivax sp. | reverse complement strand
CGCAGCCTGGCCACGCACCTGAAGAGCCGGCTGAACCTCCACGGCCTGAAGCTCGCGCTGCTGCACGAGGTGCTGGGCACCGAGGGCCTGAGCGACCCCACGCGCCTGGCCGAGGCTCTGAAGGCGCTGCCGCTGACACTGATCGCCCCGCGCCCGATCGACGAAGCCATCAGCAGCGCCGGCGGGGTGGCCTGGGCCGAACTCGACGACGGCCTGATGCTGCGCCAGCGGCCAGGTGTGTTCTGTGCCGGCGAAATGCTCGACTGGGAGGCGCCCACGGGCGGCTACCTGCTTACCGGGTGCCTGGCCACCGGGGGAGCGGCGGGCAAGGGCGTGTTGCGTTGGTGGGGGGCTGCCGCCGACGCGGCTCGATAATTCCCCCATGCAAGTCTTCCGCGGCCTCCCGCCGCCCGCCGCGCGCGGTGCCTGCGCGCTGACCATCGGCAACTTCGACGGCGTGCACCGCGGCCACCAGGCCATGCTCGCCCTGCTCACGAGCGAGGCGCGCCACCGCGGCCTGCCGAGTTGCGTGCTCACCTTCGAGCCGCACCCGCGCGACTTCTTCGCGCGCGCCTTGCAGCGCCCGGAAGTGGCGCCGGCACGCATCTCCACGCTGCGCGATTCGGTGGCCGAGCTCGCCCGCTGCGGGGTGGACCGGCTGGTGATCCTGCGCTTCGACGCCACCCTCGCGGCGCTCCCGCCCGAGGCCTTTGCCGAACGCATCCTCGCGCAGGGCCTGGGCGCGCGCACCGTGCTCGTGGGCGACGACTTCCGCTTCGGCGCCAAACGAGCCGGCGACTACGCGATGCTCGATGCGCTGGGCGCGCGCCTGGGCTTCGACGTGGCCCGCATGATGAGCTACGAGGTGCACGGCCTGCGCGTGTCGAGTTCGGCCGTGCGCGAGGCGCTGGCCGCTGGCGACCTCACCCGCGCCGCAGCCCTGCTCGGCCGCCCCTGGAGCTTGAGCGGCCGCGCCATCCACGGCGCCAAGCTCGGCCGCACGCTGGGCTTTCGCACCCTCAACCTGTGCGTACGCCAGGCCAAGCCGGCCACCACCGGCATCTTCGTCGTGCGCGTGCACGGCCTGGCCGATGCCCCGCTGCCGGCCGTGGCGAGCCTGGGCGTGCGACCGACCGTGGAAGAAGCCGGCCGGCTGCTGCTGGAGGTGCACTGCCTGCAGTGGCCCGAGGCGCTCGGGCTCGAAGGCGGCTACGGCCGCTGCCTGCAGGTGGACCTGCTGCACCGCCTGCACGAGGAGCGCAAGTACGCGTCGCTCGAGGCGCTGCGTGAGGGCATCGCGCGCGACGTGGAGGATGCACGGGCGTGGTTCGCGCGCTGAAACGCCGGCGGCCCTTGTTCAGAACCGCCAGGCCAGCCCCGCGCTCACACCCTGCGTGCCCGCACGCCGCGTGAGCGGGCTGGCTGCCGCCGGGCCGAGCAGGCGGTTGGCGTGGGCTTGCGCGAAGGCCGACCAATCGCTGCCGAACTCGTGCCGGTAGGTGGCCGATGCATAGGCCTCGCGTAGGCCTTCTCCCGCCCGGTACACCGGGTAGCCTGAACGCAGCGACTGCTCCGGGGTGATGCCGTGCCAGGCCTGCATGTAGCGGTCGCCTGCGCCGTTGACGCCCGCCGACAGGCCCAGGCGCCGGCCATGGCCGAAACTCCACTCGCGCGACACGCTCGCGTCCAGCAGGTAGCCGCCCACCCGGTCCAGCAGGTCGTGGCTGGCCGCACCGTGAAACACCCAGCCGGCCAGGGGCTCCCAGCGCAGCGACAGGCGCGAGCGCAGGGTCGCCTTGATCTCCCCGAGCCCGGCGAGCTCGGGGCTGGCGGACTCCGCCCGGCCCCCGTCCACGCGCAGGCTCAGGCGCACGCGCAGGCCGTCGCGGCGCAGCAGCTCGGCGCCGATGCCGCGCTCGACCTCGAGGTTGCGGCGCGTCGTGAAGCCGCCGGCACCCGTCACCGTGAAGCGGCCCCAGCGCAGGAACCCGCCCGGGTTGACCTTGGCCTCCATCCGCGCAGAGCCCGGATACGCGGGTCCATGGTGCACGATCAAGCCGATCGCGCCCTCCCACCCCGGATCGGGCGGCAGGGGTGCGAGGCGGTGGTGCTCACCGGCGCCCGAGGATGCGTGACTTGCCTGGGCATCCCCCTCGGCGTCGGAGCCGGCCAGGGTCGGAAACACGGCCCCGGCCAGCAGACCGGCCACAAGGAACCTTGCGACCCTTAGGACCCTTGCGACCGTCCATCCGCCGCCCCATCGGGCTGGCTGAAGCAGGCCCCCGCGCCTGTGCAAGGCATCTCCCAATCCCGCCCCCGCTAGAATCCGCCGCATGCGATTGTCACCCGTGTCGCCCTCACGCAGCCGCTGGCATGCCACGCGGCGCCAGAGCACGCGCGACCGAATTCGGCGCTCGTCGACGCCCGGCGGCTGAAGCCGCCCTGCCCCGCCCCTCGCGGCCCCATGGCACACATGGCCCGAGGGGGTGGGCCCACCGTGGCGCACCCGCGCCCCGCCTCGCGAGAGCCTGCACCATGAGCACCCCCGACTACCGCACCACGCTCAATCTTCCCGACACCCCCTTTCCCATGCGCGGCGACCTGCCCAAGCGCGAGCCGGGCTGGGTCAAGGACTGGGAAGACAAGGGCCTGTACCAGCGCCTGCGCGACGCGCGCCGGCATGCCCCGCGCTTCATCCTGCACGACGGCCCGCCCTACGCGAACAACGCGATCCACATCGGGCACGCCGTCAACAAGGTGCTCAAGGACATGATCGTCAAGGCGCGCCAGCTCGCCGGCTTCGACGCGCAGTACGTGCCGGGCTGGGACTGCCACGGCCTGCCCATCGAGAACGCCATCGAGAAGAAGCACGGCCGCGGCCTGAGCCGCGACGAGATGCAGGCGAAATCGCGCGCCTGGGCCACCGAGCAGATCGCCCAGCAGATGGCGGACTTCAAGCGGCTGGGGGTGCTCGGCGACTGGGCCCACCGCTACGCCACGATGGACCCGCCCAACGAGGCCGGCGAGATCCGCGCCTTCAAGCGCGTGGTCGAGCGCGGCTTCGTCTACCGGGGCCTCAAGCCCGTCTTCTGGTGCTTCGACTGCGGCAGTTCGCTCGCCGAGTTCGAGATCGAGTACGCCGACAAGAAGAGCCAGACGCTGGACGTGGCCTTCCCCTGCGCACAGCCCGAGCGCCTGGCCGCCGCCTTCCTGCCGCCGGAGGATGCGGACGCGCTACTCAACCGCATGCAGGCCCAGGGCCTCACGGCCTTTGCTGTGATCTGGACCACCACGGCCTGGACGTTGCCGGCCAACCAAGCCCTGAACCTCAACCCCGCGCTCGAATACGCGCTGGTGGAGACGCCACGCGGGCTGCTGGTGCTGGCCGCCTCGCTGGTGGAGAAGTGCCTGGCGCGCTACGGGCTGGAAGGCCGCGTGCTGGCCACCACGCTGGGCGAGAAGCTCGGCGGCCTGGCCTTCCGGCACCCGCTGGCACACGTGCACCCGGGCTACGACCGCGAAAGCCCCGTGTACCTGGCCGACTACGCCACCGCCGAGGACGGCACCGGCATCGTCCACTCCTCACCGGCCTACGGCCTCGACGACTTCATGAGTTGCCGCGCTCATGGCATGGGGCTTGGGGACATCCTCAACCCCGTGCAAGGCAACGGCGTGTACGCGGCCGACCTCCCGCTCTTTGGCGGGCAGAACATCTGGAAGGCCGCACCGGTCATCATCGAGGCCCTGCGCGAAGCAGGCCGGCTGCTGGCCACCGAGCCGCTGCAGCACAGCTATCCGCACTGCTGGCGCCACAAGACGCCCGTGATCTACCGCGCCGCCTCGCAGTGGTTCGTGCGCATGGACGAAGGCGAGGGCGTCTTCACCGCCGACAAGGCCCCGCGCACGCTGCGCCAGCTGGCGCTCGAGGCCATCGACCGCACCGCCTTCTACCCCGAGAACGGCCGCGCGCGGCTGCGCGACATGATCGCCAACCGGCCCGACTGGTGCATCAGCCGCCAGCGCAGCTGGGGCGTGCCGCTGCCCTTCTTCCTGCACAAGGACACCGACGAGCTGCACCCGCGCACGCTCGAGATCCTCGAGCAGGCCGCTGGCATCGTCGAGCGTGGCGGCATCGAGGCCTGGAGCCGCGCCACGGTGGAAGACATCCTCGGCCCCGAGGAAGCCCCGCACTACACCAAGAGCAGCGACATCCTGGAGGTGTGGTTCGACTCGGGCTCCACCTTCTGGCACGTGCTGCGCGGCACGCACGCGCTGCAGCACGGCGCGCCTGGCCACCACGACGAAGGCCCCGAGGCCGACCTCTACCTCGAAGGCCACGACCAGCACCGCGGCTGGTTCCACTCCTCGCTGCTGCTGGGCTGCGCGCTCTTCGACCGGGCTCCCTACCGGGGGCTGCTCACGCACGGCTTCGTCGTCGACGGCCTGGGCCGAAAGATGAGCAAGAGCCTGGGCAACGGCGTCGAGCCGCAGGCCGTGAGCACCAAGCTGGGGGCGGAGATCATCCGGCTGTGGGTGGCCGCCACCGACTACTCGGGCGACCTCGGCATCGACGACAAGATCCTGGCCCGCGTGGTGGACGCCTACCGGCGCATCCGCAACACGCTGCGCTTCCTGCTGGCCAACACGAGCGATTTCGACCCCGCGGCCGACGCCGTGCCGGTGGCCGAGATGCTCGAGATCGACCGCTGGGCACTCGCGCGCGCGGCGCAGCTGCAAGCCGAGATCCTCGCGCACTACGAGGTCTACGAGTTCCACCCGGTGGTGTCCAAGCTGCAGGTCTACTGCTCGGAGGACCTCGGCGCCTTCTACCTCGATGTGCTCAAGGACCGGCTCTACACCACGGCGCCGAAGAGCCACGCGCGGCGCAGCGCGCAGACCGCGCTGTGGCACCTCACGCACACGATGCTGCGCTGGATGGCGCCTTTCCTGAGCTTCACGGCCGAGGAGGCCTGGGCCGTGTTCTCGCCAGGCAGCGCTTCGGGCACGATCTTCACCGAGACCTTCTGGGACTTTGGTGGCCAGGCGGCGCAGGGCCTGACGGCAC
>JBJTVI010000550.1:0-4440 GCA_046081145.1 Rubrivivax sp. | reverse complement strand
CGCGAGCACAGGCTGCACATCGTCTTGCCCTGGGGGATCAGGCGCTTGACGATGGAGTAGGTGTCCTGCTGCTCGATGTGGAAGGGCACGCCGCGGCCCTCCAGGTAGGCCGGCAGCACGTCCTCCGGAAAGCCGGGCTGCTTCTGGTCGAGGTTGACGGCCACGATCTCGAAGGGCACGGGCGCGCGCGCCTTCAGCGACAGCAGGATGTCCAGCAGCGAGTAGCTGTCCTTGCCCCCGGAGACGCACACCATCACCTTGTCGCCGGGCTCGATCATGTTGAAGTCGGCGACGGCCTGGCCCACCTGGCGGTGCAGCCGCTTGGAGAGCTTGTTGAGCTCGTGCGCGGCGCGCCGCGCGTCGGTGTCCGGTGCGTTCATGAAGTGCTGCCCTGGAAGGGAAAGTCGCGCTCGGCGCGCACGAGGTGAAAGCCCGCGTCCACCATCACGGTGCTGCCGGTCATCGACCGGTTGGTGAGGACGAAGCGCACGGCGTGCGCGACATCGCGCGCGTCCACGCCGCGCTTGAGCAGGCTCGTCGTGCGCAGCCGCTGCAGCAGCGCCTCGTCGATGAGCTCGCTGCCCAGGGTCAGGCCCGGCGCCACGCCGCACACGCGAACCTGCGGGGCCAGGGCCATCGCCAGCATCGTCGTGGCCGCTTCCAGCGCCGCCTTGGACAGCGTGTAGGAGAAGTAGTCGGGGTTGGGGTTCCACAGCTGCTGGTCGAGCAGGTTCACCACGCAGCCCTCGGTGCCGGCAGCCTGCACGGCCACGTGCAAGGCGCGCGCGAGCACCACGGCCGCGCCGGTGTTGGCCGCGGCATGGCGCTGCATGCGCGCGTAGTCGAAGCCCGACACGTCGTCGTACTCGAAGGCGCTGGCGTTGTTCACCACCGCGTCGATGCGCCCGAAGTGCGCCGCCACGGCCGGCACGAGCGCAGCGGCCTGAGCCTCCTCGCCGAGGTCGGCACGGAAAGCCTGCGCACGGGCGCCGGCGGCCTGCAGCGCCTGCACCGTGTCGCGCGCGGCATCGGCCGAGCCGCGGTAGTGCAGGGCCACATCGAAGCCATGCGCCGCCAGGTCGAGCGCGATGCTGCGCCCGAGACGTTGAGCGCCGCCCGTGACGAGCGCAACGGGCCGCACGCCGGCGGATGCGGCTCCGCTCGTGCGTGCATCCGGCGCGGTCGCGGGGAAGGCTGGTGTAGACGGCGGGGTGGGCGATGCCATGTGCGGTGCCGCGTTCCTACAATGGCCGCGTGGGCAGGCAGTCGAACGAAGGCGAAGCCGGCAGTGTATCGGCGGCACTGGCCGCGCGCGTGTGCGAGGAGATCGCGCACGCGGGCGGGTGGATCGCCTTCGACCGCTACATGCACCTGGCGCTCTACGAACCGGGCCTGGGCTACTACGCACGCGCGCACGCGCCCTTTGGCGTGCTGCCCCGGGATGGCAGCGATTTCGTCACCGCGCCCGAACTCTCGCCACTCTTCGGCCGCGCACTCGCCGCCCAGGTGCGACAAGGCCTGCAGGCCGCGCAATGCGCCGAGGTCTGGGAGTTCGGCGGCGGCTCGGGCGCGCTGGCCGAGCAATTGCTCCAGACCCTGGGCCAGGCGGTGCAGCGCTACACGATCGTGGAGGTCTCGGCGGCGCTGGCTGCGCGCCAGCGCGAGCGGCTGGCTCGTTTTGGCTCGCGCGTGGCCTGGGCACAGGCCCTGCCTGCACGCATCGAGGGGGTGGTGGTGGGCAACGAGGTGCTCGATGCGATGCCCGCTCGGCTGCTGGCCTTCGATGGCACGCGCTGGCTCGAGCGCGGGGTGGCGTGGCACGAGGGGCGGCTGGCCTTTGCCGACCGCCCGACCGAGGCGCGCCCCCCGGCCGAAGGCCCCTTCGTGCCCGGCACCGTCACCGAGATCCACCCGCAGGCGCAGGCCTTCGTCGCCACGCTGGCCGAGCGGCTGGGCCGCGGCCTGGTGCTGCTGCTGGACTATGGCTTTCCTCAAGACGAGTACTACCACCCGCAGCGCACGGGCGGCACCCTGATGTGCCACCGCGCGCACCGCGCCGATGCCGATCCGCTGGCCGACCCCGGCGAGAAGGACCTGAGCGTGCACGTGGACTTCACGGCCCTGGCGCTGGGGGCGCAGGCGGCGGGGATGGAGGTGCTCGGCTACACGAGCCAGGCGCGTTTCCTGCTCAACTGCGGCATCGCGAGCCTGATGGAGGCCGCCACGCTGCCCGCGCGCGCCGCGGCGCAAAAGCTCCTCACCGAGCACGAGATGGGCGAGCTCTTCAAGGTGCTGGCGCTCGGGCGCGGGCTGCCGGCCGATTTCCTGCCGCTGGGTTTCGTGCAGGGCGACCGCACGCACCGGCTCTAGGGCCTGCCATGCGCTGGCTCATCGTCTTCCTGCTGGCCTTCGTGCTCTTCAACGGGCTGGCGGCGTGGCTGCGCCGCATCGGCCTGGGCGGCCTGCCTGGCGACTTCACGCTGCGCTGGCGCGGGCGCGAGTACCACGTGCCGCTGGGCAGCTCGGTGCTGCTGAGCGTGCTGGCGATGATGGTGGGGGCGCTCCTGTTCTGAGCGCTCAGAGAAAGATCGTCCAGCGGTGCCCGCAGCTGCGGCAGCGCACCTCCACCCCGTCCTCGCGCTCGGCCTCGCAGACGAGCCGGCCGTAGGCCTTGCAGTGCGGGCAATCGGCCTGGTGGGCGATGGCCTCGGCACGCGCGAGCAGGTACAGGTAGCGCCGCAACGTCCAGGCGCCCACCGCGGCGCACAGGATCACCGCCACGATGTCGATCACGCGGTCGAGCGTGGTGGTGAAGCGGCTCGAGGCCTCAAGCGCCATCATCAGCCCTAGCACGCACATGAGCAGCCCCGCCAGGTGCGCGTGCCCGGTGAGCAGCTCGCGCTCGTACCACTTGCGAAAGCCGAGCTTGCGGATGCCGTCGGCGAGCTTCAGGAGGTGCCCTCCCGGGTTGGCGCTGCGGGCTGCACCGCGTCGCCGGATGGCTGCGCCGCCTCGTGCGCGAGCCATTCGGCCAGGGCGTGTTCGCGCGCGCGCTGCACCGCCTCGCCTACCTGGGCACCCCGGGCCCCCCGCGCAGCAGCCGCCTCGGCCACGGCGGCGGTGTCCACGCCCTGCGCGCACCGCAGCGCCCGCACGAGGCGCGGGCGCTGGGGGTAGGGGCGGTCCTGCAGCCCGGTGCGGCCGCGCGCGTCGCACTCGCAGGCCAGCAGTGCCTGCTCGAAGCGCTCGGGCCGGCGCAGCGCGTCGCAGCGCAGCAGCAGCCGCAGCGTGGCCGCCGGGCCGAGCTCGCCGCTGCGGTGCACGTGGCCGTGCTCGCGTGCCACGACGTCGGCCAGCTCCCGGCAGTCGGCGGGCACGCGCAGCCTGTCGGCCACGGCGCGCGCCAGGCTGGCACTGCGCTGCTCGTGCCCGAGGTGGCGCGGCCACTGCTCGCGCGGCGTGCTTCCCTTGCCCAGGTCATGCACCAGGCAGGCCCAGCGCACGGGCAGCGGCGCGTGCAGGCGTGCGCACTGCTCCAGCACCATGAGCAGGTGGATCCCGGTGTCCACCTCGGGGTGGTGCACCTCGGGCTGGGGCACGCCGAAGAGCCGATCGACTTCGGGCAGCAGCCGAGCCAGTGCGCCGCATTCGCGCAGCACCTCGAGCATGCGGCCCGGGGCGTTTTCCATCAGACCGCGCGCGAGCTCCTGCCACACGCGCTCGGGCACGAGTGCATCGACCTCGCCCGCCTCCACCAGCAGGCGCAGCAGGCCGCGGGTCTCCTCGGCGATCCTGAAGTGGGCGTAGCGCGCCGCGAATCGCGCCAGCCGCAGCAGCCGCACGGGGTCCTCGGCGAAGGCCTCGCCCACATGGCGCAGCACGCCCTCGCGCAGGTCGTGCGCACCGCCGAAGGGGTCCACGAGCGTGCCGTCGGCCGCGCGTGCCATGGCGTTGATGGTGAGATCGCGCCGGGCCAGGTCCTGCTCGAGCGTGACATCGGGCGCGGCATGAAAGGCAAAGCCGTGGTAGCCCGGCGCCTGCTTGCGCTCGGTGCGCGCCAGCGCGTACTCCTCCTTCGTGCGCGGGTGCAGGAAGACCGGGAAATCGCGCCCCACGGGCACGAAGCCGGCCGTCAGCATCTGCTGCGGGGTGGCGCCCACCACCACCCAGTCCCGGTCCTGGGCGGCGCGCCCGAGCAGGGAGTCGCGCACGCAGCCCCCGACCTCGTAGGCCTGCCCGGGGACGGCGGGCTCGTGCACGTGCGCGCTCAGCGCTGGTGCGCACGCCAGCGCACGAGCCGCGAAGGCCCCTGGCCCGGGGCGAGGTAGGCCGGCGCCACGGCCTGCAGCGGCGCGGGGCTGATGCCCAGCTGCGCCAACCCCGGCAGCTTGCCAGTGGCCACGTTGGGCACCTTCATCGAGTCGAGGTTGTCGCGCGACA
>JBJTVI010000549.1:0-10430 GCA_046081145.1 Rubrivivax sp. | reverse complement strand
CAGCGGGGGCTCGCTGCGCCCGCCACCATCGGCCTGCGCGCGCGCTAGGATGGTCTCGGCCCGCAGGGCCAGGGCATCGGCACGCAGCCCGAGCGCCTCGGCGCGAGCGACCTCCGGCGTCGGCACCGCACCCGTGGCCGGAGGCGCGCTGGCGGCGCGGGCGGCGGCGGCCAGTTGCGCGTCGTAATCGGCACGCAGGCTCGGGCTCCTCAAGGTGCCGTAGGCCACCCGCAGCACCTGCTGGCGCTCGGCGAGTTCAGCCGGACCGAACTCGCCCCGGCGATCCTCCAGCGCCTGCAGGGCCTGCCGGTAGGCCGCCTCCAGTTCGCCCGGGCCGGCCTGAGCGGGCAACCCGAGGATCTCGTAGAGCGTGGGCTTGGATGCCATCTTCACCTTCCATCTCATGCCTGCGCACGCCGCATGAGCAGGCCGGGGCCGGCGCCCGCAACAGGAGGCGCCCCTTGGGAGCTTTCGGTCGCGGCGCGGGCAAGCTGAGCCGCTGCGGCACCCGAACTGTGCACGATCGTGCCGGATGCCTCGAGAACCTGAAAAACCGGGGCAGATCCTCGGGCGCGGCGCGGCGCCGAGACGGCCCGGGCCACCCGGCCACAATCGCCGGATGCGAACACGCTTCGAAGATGCCTTGGCCGCTGGCCGGGATCGCGGCTGCCTGAGGGCGGCAAAGGAGAACTGAATGAAGGTGTGCATCGTCGGCGCCGGCGCCATCGGCGGCCTGATCGGCGCCAAGCTCGCCGCGGCAGGCCGCGCCGGGGTGAGTGCGCTGGCGCGCGGCGCGACGCTGGCCGCATTGCAGGCCCACGGCTGGCGGCTGCGCACGGCCGGCGGCGAGCTTGTTCAGGCGCCCGCGACGGCATCGGATCGCGCGGCCGAGCTGGGCCGGCAGGATCTGGTCGTCATCGCCGTCAAGGGCCCGGCCCTGAGCGAGGTCGCACGCGACATCGCCCCGCTGCTGGGCCCGCACACGATCGTGCTGCCGGCCATGAACGGCGTGCCGTGGTGGTTCTGCCGCGGCGTGGCGGGCTGGGGCGACGCCACGCTGCAATCGGTCGATCCCGGCGGCGTCATTGCCTCGGCGATTGCATTCGAGCAGGTGCTGGGCTGCGTGGTGCATGCCAGCACGGCACGCGCCGAGCCGGGGCTGGTGCTGCACAAGATGGGCCTGGGCCTGATCGTGGGCGAGCCGCTGGGCGGGCGCAGCGACCGTGCGCAGGCGGTGGTGGATCTGCTCGCGCACGCCGGCTTCGACGCCACGCACAGCGCCAACGTGCGCTACGACGTCTGGTACAAGCTCTGGGGCAATCTCACGATGAACCCCGTGAGCGCGATCACCGGCGCCACCATCGACCGCATGCTGGGCGACCCGCTCGTGCGCGCCTTCTGCACGGCCGCGATGGGCGAGGCCTCGGCCCTGGGAGCGCGCATCGGCTGCCTCATCACGCAGACACCCGAAGACAGGCATGCCGTCACCTCCCGGCTCGGCGCCTTCAAGACCTCCATGCTGCAGGACGTGGAGGCCGGCCGCGCGATCGAACTCGACGCCATCGTCGGTGCCGTGGTCGAGATCGGCCAGCGGCTGGGCCAGCCGATGCCCAGCATCGAGGCGCTGTTCGGGCTGGCGCGGCTGTTCGGCCGCGTACGGGGGCTTTATCCGCAGGAGGGGAAGTAGACGAAGTTGCCCGGAAACGGCCGTGCCGGCAAGCAGCCCCGGCCGAATCCCTCCAGCCCTCAATCGCCCCCGCCGCACCCTCCGCCGCCGCCATCCCCGGAGGCGGCATCCGCATCGGCGCCTGAGCCCTTGGACGATGCGGCTGTGCCCGTTACGGACTCGCCGCCCCCGCCATCGCCGCCTGGCTCGCGCCGGCGCGCGAAATCCTCGGTGCGGTGCTGCATGCCGCCGGGTATGGACAGCTTGGCGTCCAGGGCAAAGAGCAGCGGCAATCGGGTGGGTGCCGATGCGTCGATGTTCTCCTCGCGGCAGGCGAGCACCCAGGTCAGCTGCATCGCATCGGACACCTGCGGCCCCCCGTCGCGGCCCGGCTCATCGAGCCGGGCCGGGTTGGCAGGCAGGTGGTGCAGGAAATGCCCGAAGGCCCGCCGACAGAAATCGGCATAGGCGCGGGTATCGAGGATGAAGGCGTGCCACAGCGCGTCCACCGCGCGCGAGGGCATCTCGACGCTCCTCGAGCCCGCCCGAAGGTGGATCAGGAAGAAGGCCCTAAGCGCCCGCGCGACCAGAAAGACATCTCGCAGCCTCAGGTGCGGGTAGGTCTCCCGCACCTTCTCGAGAACCGCTCGAGAGAACACGTGCTCGCGGATGCGCCGCTCACGCTCGAGTTGACGCACCCTGCGGTGCGTGAGGGCGATGCCCGCCCAGAGCCCGAACGCGGCGCCGATCAGCAGCGTGGCGATGGCAGAGGTGGAGTCGGACATGCCCGCGGAGTATCTCGCGGTTCAGCGGCGGCTTGGTCGAGGCCGCTGCGGATCCGACGCCGCGCAACCCGCCCGGGAATCGAATTTACTTGACATGGCATACCTTTCTACATAAAGTAATCGATGTATGCCTAACGACACAACCGACGAACAGATCCTCAAGGGACTGCTGGATGCCCTGGTGCTGCACGTCCTGCGAGACGGGCCGAACTACGGGTTCGGCATCCGCGAGCGGCTCGATCAGGTGCTCGGCGAGGACGCCGGCCTCGTCAAGGAGGCCACGCTCTACCCGCTGCTGCACCGGCTGGAGCGCAACGCACTGCTCGCCTCGCACCACGAGCCGGGTGACCGCGGCAGCCCCCGCAAGTACTACCGGCTGACGCCCGACGGGCAAGCCTTTCTCGACCGCCGGGTCCTGGAGTGGCGCCGCGTGACGGCGCTGCTGAACCGGACCCTTCTCGATTGACCAGGAGCCAGATCATGACGCCACTCGCCATGCGCCTTCGTTCGCCCAGCCTCCCTGCCGACCTCGTCACGGGCGATGCCCGCATCGATGCCCACCTGATGGCGCTGGACGCCGCCCTCGCCGGCTTCGCAGCCGTGCGTCGCCAGACCCTGCTGGAAGCCCGTGACTTCCTGCTCGAAGCCCGCGAGCACGCCCTGGCAGCCGGCCATGACGACGCCACCGCCACACAGGAGGCCATTGCCCTGCTCGGGCCGATCGAGGCCATCGCCAGTGAGCAACGAGCGGGCCGCGTCGCGCTGTTTCGCCGCACCGCCGCCGTCGTGGGCCTGCTCAGTGCCAGCCTGATGCTGCTGCTTTCGCTGCTGCAAACCGGATGGGCCGAGGCGAACTGGGTCGCACTGGCAGGGACCTTCGCCTTTTTCCTCGGGTTCTCCGGCATCACGATGGGGTACCTGGCGGCCTACGTCCTGGCGCGCGCCCAACCGGCACCCCAGGATGCTCCCGCGCCCGGCAGCTTCCTCGTGCACTACGCTCGCAGCAGCATCCGATTGGCCTGGGGGCTGTTCACGGTGTTCGGGCTCACCGCCGCGATCGTCGCGGCAGGTATGGCCGGCATCGGTCCCACGGCCTCGTGGCCGCCCGCGCTGGCTGTCGTGATGCTGCTGCTCGTCCTGCGCCCGGCCGTGGGCGGGTTGCGCGCCGCGCGCTTCCAGGCCCGGGTCGATGCCGAGAGCCTGCAGATCGACGGCCTCTTCGGTCGGGTTCGCATCCCGCGTGCGGCCCTCACCAGCATCGCGCGAGCCAGGCTGCCCCTGCAGGTGCTGATCCCGGCACCGGGCCTGTCATACGGGATCGAGTGGCGCGACGAGGGTGGCCGCACGCGCCGCACCTTCGTGGCGATCCCGGGTGAGTTGGTGCAGGGCGACCGCCTCCTGGCGTGGCTGGAGGCTGCCGCACGGGCCAACGCCGGCGAGCACGCCGGGGGCGGCGCAGCGCTGCGCGAACCCACCCAGGCGCCTGGCCGCCCGCACGCAGCACCGTGAAGCGGCCCCGGACGCCGAACGCCCTTCAGGCCTCAGGTCCTGCGCGCATGTCCAGCATCCACCCCTTCTGCGCATCCCGGCCCGGTGCCTTCAAGACCTCCATGCTGCAGGGCCACCGCCGGCAACTCAGTGCCGCCCAGATCACGAGGGGGGCCACGACAGGGCCGAAGAGCGCAGCCACGTAGGAAGCCAGGTTGGACAGCACCCACTCCCACTCGGAGATGGGCGGAGCTGCCAGGCGAAAGGGCGGCGGCTGCAGCGCATCGGACACGAAGCTCGGCTCGGCCCGAAGCATCACGGCCAGGGTGAGCCAGGTGTGGGCGGCAACCTGAAGCAGCACGAGCACGGCCAGCAGGGCCGAGCCGAGTGCCAGACGCCTGCCCACCGGGCTCGGCCCCATGAGCATCAAGGCCCACAGCAGCGGGAAGGCCAGCAATCCCTTCAGCACCGGCGGTTGCCCGACGAAGAAGATGCCCATGTGCGTGCGTTCCGAACCAGCCACGGGCAGGGTCGTCCGCACCTTCCACGAGCCGTCGGCGTGCGGAACGACCTCCCGGATGCGCCCGTTCGACAAGACCGGCGCAGCGGCATCTGCCAGGAGGCGGGCCGCCTCCCAGGCCCGATCAGGCATGCGGGCCCACCAGGCGGTGGCCGTCAGTGCGATCAGCAGCATCACGACGCCGCTGAGCCACGCGGCGAGTTCACGCCGCGGCTGCATGCGACGATGAAGATCGACGGCGCGAGGGCAGCCAGCGGATCCAGAGCAGGAAGAAGACAAGGGCGGGGATCATGACGAACAAGTCACCCGAGTACAGGTGCCCCCACTCGAAGAGAGCCGGCAAACTCGGGCCCACCCCGTACAGCCCGATGATCCGCAGCAGGTTGAGCGTCACGATGGCCAGCACCCCGGCCGTGAACCCGAGGCACCGCTCGTGCCAACGGGCCGGAAAAGCCACCATCCCGGCCCCCAGCAGGATCATCGCTTCCACGCCGATGCAGCGCGTCACCACCGTAACGGCGAAGCCCCCCTCGTGGCGGATGGTGGCGGACTGAGCCTCTGCGGAACCGCCTGCCGCCTGCACCGCCAGCGCCGCGACGCTGGCGAGGGCCTGCGCCAAGGGGACGAGCAGTTGCTCGATGACCCAGGGGCTCAGGGCCAGGGCAAAGCCCAGGGCGGCCACGAGCAGAAACGTCGAAAGGAACCGCGCCGGGGAGCGCGGCAGCGGCGAACGGATCGGTGCCGTCATGCGGCAGCCGGGCGCCGGCGCAGCAAGCCCGCACCCGCGCCCGCCATGAGCAGGCCAAGGAGGGCAACGCCCCAGGTGGATGCCATGGGCACCTGAGCAGGTGGCGCGACGGTCACGTTCACCTGCAGCACGTTCTTGGTGTTCACGGCCTCGGAGGTCCAGGTGGCCTCGGAATCGCTGCTGGTCGAGAAGCCGATGTAGCTGAAGCCCCCGGAGCCCGTGGGCTGGGAAGTGCTGGTGTTGCCCCACTTGATGCCGGTGGCATCGGAGCGGATGACCAGCGCGTACTGCGTGTTGGCCGACAGGCTGAAGCCCCCGGGAATGGGAAAGGTGTAGGTGCCCCGAAGCTGCTGGATGTCGACGTTGAGCAGTCCGGTGCTCCCCTGCTGCACGGTGGGCACGCCGGCCGCCGCGCCGTACAGGGCAATCTCGACCTTGCGCTGAGACGGAACATTGGGCTCGATCTCAGGGTTCAACCCCAAGACGACCTGATCCAGCGTGGAGGCAGCCGTTCCCGTCGTCAAGATCAGGGCCTTCCAGGCGGTGACGGTGACCGGTGACCCGCCGTTCGTGGCGATGGGAACATTGCTGAGGACGACCGCGGCCCGGGCTGCGCAGGGCGCCGCCGCGATGAGAGCGGCCAGGGCCACGGACACGAGCGATCGACGCCAAGGCTCCCAGGCAGGAAGCCGCGGACCCATGACGAGAGGCATGAAGTGCTTGAGAAAGGCGGTGAAGGGCGGCACCCCACGGATGTACCGCGGGGTCAGCGATGCCATCAAGCCGGAGCAGCCCATCGCGCCCTCGCCTGGACACGCGAACGTGGTGCTGCCCGCCTTGCCTCGGCTGCTTCGCCACACGGGGCGGCGCACTCAGCACGCCAGATCGAACACCAGCACCTCGGCCTGCCGGCCACCGGCCAGGGTCAGCCCCGCTTCGTTCTCGAGCTTCAGCGCGTCGCCCATGCGCAAGCTCAGGCCGTTGACCTGCAGTTCGCCGCGAACCAGATGCACGTAAGCCTTGCGCCGCGGGTCCAGTGCCAGCTGCGCCCTCTCGTCGCCGTCGAAGAGGCCGGCATACAGCGTGGCGTCGGCCTGGATCTGCACCGCATGCTCTCCCCCTGCGGGCGAGGCCACCGCGAGCAGCCGGCCGCGCTTGGCCGGCTCAGGGATCGATTTCTGCTCGTAGCTCGGCGCCACGCCCGTGCGGTCGGGTTGAATCCAGATCTGCAGGAAATGCGTCGTGCGATCCCGCGCGTGGTTGAACTCGCTGTGCTGCACGCCGGTTCCCGCGGACATGCGCTGCACGTCGCCCGGCGGAATGGTCTTGACGTTGCCCATGATGTCGCGGTGCGCCAACTCGCCCTCGAGCCCGTAGCTGATGATCTCAATGTCGCGGTGGCCGTGGGTCCCGAAGCCACCCCCGGCTGCCACGCGGTCTTCATTGATGACGAGCAGATTGCCCCAGCCCATGTGCGCGGGGTCGAAGTAGCCGGCAAAGGAGAAGCTGTGCGCAGACTGCAGCCAACCGTGGTCGGCGTGCCCACGGTCTTCCGACTTCCTGAGGGTGATCATGATCTGGACTGCAGCGACGGCAGCCGCCCGAACAGCCGCTGCCGGTACCCGGGCGCCCTGCTACTTCTTGGGCGGAAACAGCTTGCGGTAGTACGTCCAACTCGTTTCGTTGGGCGTGACGTAGCTCCCGGGGGGCGTCATGTACTGGGGATGGTTCTTCTGGGTGTAGTCACGGATGTCGGCAGGCAGGTCCTCGAACTTCTCGAACTTGCGCCCGTGTCCGCTGTAGAGGAGGTAGCCAGGCCGCTGCCCCATCTTCATCCACGGCAACCAGGGCCCCGTGCGCGACCAGGCCCAGGTGGACGGCACGCTCGTGAGGGAGGCGTTGTCGAGGTCGCTCTTTCGGGCGAAGAAGGTGAAGTGCTCGGAAGCCAGGTACATCGGGCCACTGGACTCGGCCGGGTACTCCGCCGGTGTCAGCGGGTTGGGGTACTGCAAGGGGATGTCCAGGCGCAGGAAGACGTCGTTGCCGCTGACCATGAAGGGCAGCCGCGTAGCGTTGGGCTGGTCGGGCGCGGCATAGCGGGAGTTCACCGGGTCGTTGAGCACGTGGATGACCTGATTCTTCTCGTTGGTGAACGGGTTGTTCCACTCGCTGAGGATCTGCCAGGTGCCCAGGTCGCGGTAGTAGGCGACCTCTCGCGTGATGAACTCCTGTCCGCCCTCGGCTGTCTTGACGAAACGCCCGACATTGAAGCCCTCCAGCCGCAAGATGGGACGGGGGCGCTCGCCAGGCACCACGGCGAACATCGTCACCCACCAGTTCGCAAAGACCGGCTTGCCGCTGCTGTCGCCGCGGATGCGCATGAAGGCGTCGAGCTGGCCGGCATTGCTGATTACATCGAGTTGCGCCCAGGCCGAGGGCGTGCCCAGAAGACTCAACGCGCACAGGGCGGTGGCAAGACGACGAACCAGGCGAAGGGGCATGACGTGCTCCAGGGGAGTCGGGGTGGCCGGCTGCAGGGGACGGTCTCGGGAGGCGAAAGGGCCGCAGGCTGGCTCAGGTTGTCCGGACAACTTATTCGAACCGATGCTATCAGCTATCCTTGTTCCGCCGCAATCCTGCCCCCTCCACGGAGAGTGCCGCACATGAACGCTCCCCAGCCCAGCTGGCGCCAGGTCGGCCGGCATGGTGTCTTTCCCCAGGCCACGCACGACGAGGTCTCGCGCTTCGATTTCCTCACGCGCCTGAACCAGCATCTCTCTCAGGCCCTGTTGCCTGGTGTGAAGCTCGCCTACGACACCCGTGTCAAGCCCGCCTTCATGGCTGAGCATGGCCGCGAGCCCGCCGATCGCCACGAGGTGCGTCGCGCCATGCAGCGCGACCTGCACTACCAGTTCTGGAGCGCGCTGCGCCGCAACAGCATGGAGATGCGCCAGCAGGCCGGGCGCAGCCTGGTGTTCAGGCAGCTGGGCGCACTGCGCGAGGCGGCCGACCGGCTCAACGAAGACGCGCCCACGCTGAAACTCGACCCGGGCATCGAGCAGCCGCGCTATGCGCGCGCGGTGGACATCCACTGCATGCCTGGCAGCTACCACACCGAGGCCGTCGAGCGCGACGTTGCCCCGGGCGCCAACTACGACTGCGGCATCTTCGTCACCACGGCCGGAGCGCTGGGCGCCTACTCCGATGGGGGCGGTCAGGCCATCGTCGAGTGGCTGCAGCAGCAGCGGCCGGGCTTCGTGCCGCGGCGCATCCTGGACATCGGCTGCACCATCGGGCACAACGCCCTGCCGCTTGCTCAGGCCTTTCCGCAAGCCGAGGTGGTAGCCGTCGACACGGCCGCACCCGTGCTGCGCTACGGCCATGCGCGCGCGCGCTCCCTGGGGGTGCACAACATCGAGTTCCGTCAGGCTAACGGCGAGGCGCTGCCCTTCGAGGATGGTGAATTCGACCTCGTCACCACCGCCATGTTCTGGCACGAGACCTCGCACAGCGCCCTGCCGCGCATTCTCGCGGAGGTGCAGCGCGTCCTGGCCCCGGGTGGGCTTACGCTGCACCTGGAGCAGCCCCAGTACCGCAACATGCATCCCTTCGAGGCGTTCATGCGCGACTGGGATGCCTACAACAACAATGAGCCCTACTGGACGCGCATGCACGAACTCGATCTGGAGCAGGCCATCTGCAACGCGGGCTTTCCGCCGGGCGCCTACTTCGAGACGCAGATGCGCGCCAAGACCGACCGCAAGCTCTTTCCCGCGCCCACGGGTGCCTCGCAGGGCAGCCAGGAGGACTACGGCCGCTCGCCACTGTGGACCGCCTTCGGGGCGGTCAAGCCGCCCAGGTCCGCCGCAGCAGGTACGCCATGAGCACCACGGGCAACCAGGGGTGGCCGGAGCCGCAAGAGCTCGACCCTGTCGCGCAGGCCAATCGACGCGCCAAAGGCAAACGCCCGCAGTTCTTCGACGACCCCGCCGTCGAGCGGGTGCTGTCCATTGCCATGGCGCTGGCGGGCGAACTCTCGGTGGCTCGCGAGCGCATCGACACGCTCGAGCGCCTGCTGGTGGCCAAAGGCGTGATGGCAGCCGACGAGGTGGAGCGCTACGTGCCCGATGCCGCCGTGCAGGCCCAACGCAACGAGGCTGGCCGGGCCTACATCGCTCGAGTCCTGCGCATCCTCGACCAGGACGTGCAGGCCCTGGCAGCCGAGGCGGCCGAGGCGGAGCTGCCGATGGAAGAAGTGGCCGCGCAACTGGCACGGCGAGAGGGCTGAGCCGCGCCCTCAGCCGGCGCCAGGCGGCTCCTCGGCCGGCGAAACGCCCGGCTCGCCTCTCAGCCCCAGGGCCGGGCCGTCGGCGCCCAGCGCCGAGCACACGCGTGCAGGCAGGCGCTGGCCATCGAGCTGGATCGGGTTGGCCAGCAGACGGAAGTCCGGGGCGTGCGGGTGGGGTGTCGGCTGCAGCAGCCCCTGCTGCCACACGTGGGGGTTGTCCAGCGCAGCCGGCAGGTCCAGCACGGGGGCGATCGGGAGGTTTCCTTGCAAGGCCGCGAGCCACTGCCGCGTGCTGCGCGCCGCAAAGGCGATGTCCAGCCGTGCCACGAGTTCGGCGCGGTGCTCGCGCCGCGCGGCGGCCGTCGCGTAGCGGGCTTCATACAGAGCGTCGTCGCCAATTTCGGCCACCGGCCGATCCCAGAACTTCTGCGTCATGCACATCACGAACACATGGCCGTCGGCGGTGGGGAACAGCTGGCATGGCACGGTAGCCGGATGCGCGGAGCGCGGCTGGCGCGTGGTGGTCGGGCCCCCGTTGAGCTGCCAAGTCGCCGGATAGGTCAACTGGAACAGCGCGACGTCGAACAGGCTGACGTCGACTTCGCGTCCCTCTCCGGACTTCAGCGCGCCGAGCAGGGCCGCGAGCAGGCCGGTGGCCAGCGTCAGCCCGGTCATGTAGTCGACGATGGAAAGGCCCATCCGTGCGGGCGGCCCATCGG
Organism: Rubrivivax sp.; assembly: GCA_046081145.1. GTDB lineage: Bacteria > Pseudomonadota > Gammaproteobacteria > Burkholderiales > Burkholderiaceae_C > Rubrivivax. The sequence continues at coordinate 216 of JBJTVI010000549.1, read as the reverse complement.
GTTCGCCGGTGAGGTGCAGGTAGCCGCACTCGGCCTGCATCAGGTAGTCGTAGCCCGGCCAGGCGGCCCGCTCGTTGTCGCGACCGTAGGCCGACAGGTGCGCGCAGACGATGCGGGGATTCAACGGCGCCAGGGCTTTGCGCGTCAGCCCGAGCTTGGCCGGCTGGTCACCCCTGAGGTTGTCCAGCACGGCATCGGCCGTGGCCACCAGGCGAT